>JAGOEY010000290.1 GCA_017997515.1 Burkholderiaceae bacterium
CCGGACATCAAGGCCAAGTTTGCGACTGCCGGGGCCGAAGTGCACTCGCTGGGTCCCACGGAATTTGCCGCTTTCGTCAAGAAGGACAACGAGAAGTGGGCCAAGCTGATCAAAGAGCGCAAGCTGCAGCTGGATTGAGCTTGTCGGTGGTTCCGGGGCGGGATCAGGCTGCCAAGGCGCGCGGCACGGCCCATGTCCCCCAGTACCCGCCTGCGGCGGGTACTTCCTCCTTAACTTCACCGCGCCGCGCGCCTTGGCAGCCCGATCCTAGTGACGTCAGAGGAGGATCATGGAGGGGGCTCGATGGGCGTCAGCCCACCACGCCCTGCGCCCGCAGCGCGGCAATAGCGGCTGTATCCAAGCCCATTTCTGCCAGCACCTCTTCCGTGTGCTGCCCCAGCGCAGGCGGGGCGCGGCGCAGCACGGGCGGGTTGCCCACCAGGCGCAGCGGGCTGGCCACGCCGGTGATGGCAGTGATGCCGTCGCCCGCGTCACGCGGCTGCGCCACGGCCAGGCCACGCGCCACCACCTGCGGGTCGGCAAAGGCCTGGCCGATGGTGTTGATGGGGCCGCAGGGCACGGCCTTGTCTTCGAGCAGCTGCACCCAGTCGGCGGTGCTGCGGGTGCGGGTGACGGCCTCCATGGCGGGGATCAGCGCCGCCCGGTTGTGCACCCGCAGGGTGTTGCTGGCAAAACGTGTGTCCTGGGCCCATTCGGGGTGGTCTGCCGCGTCGCAGAAACGTTTGAACTGCCCGTCGTTGCCAATGGCCAGCAGCATGGTGCCGTCTGCCGTGGGGAAGTCCTGGTAGGGCGCAAGGCTGGGGTGGCTGTTGCCCTGGCGCTGCGGCACGTTGCCGGTGTTCAGGAAGCCGGACGCCTGGTTGGCGAGGATGGCCATACCCACGTCGAGCAAAGCCATGTCGATGTGCTGGCCCACTCCCGTCTGGTGGCGCACGTTGAGAGCGGCGAGGATGGCGGTGGACGCGTACACACCCGTGAACAGGTCGGTCAGCGCCACACCCACCCGCAGCGGGCCGCCGCCGGGTTCGCTGTCGGCCCGGCCGGTGATGCTCATCATGCCGCTCATGGCCTGGATCATCAGGTCGTACCCGGCGCGTTCGGCATACGGCCCGTCCTGGCCGAAGCCGGTGACCGAGCAGTAAATGAGGCGTGGGTTCAGCGCCCGCAGGCTGGTGTGGTCCAGCCCGTACTGCTGCAGGCCGCCGACCTTGAAGTTCTCGACCAGGATGTCGGCCTCGGCCGCCATCTGGCGGATCAGCTGCTGGCCTTCGGGCGTGGCCATGTCGATGGTGACCGAACGTTTGTTGCGGTTGCAAGCGGTGAAGTAGCTGGCCTGGGTTGTGTCCTGGCCGTCGGCGTCCTTCAGGAAGGGCGGGCCCCAGTGGCGCGTGTCATCCCCCGCGCCGGGGCGTTCCACCTTGACCACATCCGCGCCCAGGTCGGCCAGGATCTGGGTGCACCACGGGCCGGCCAGCACACGGGACAGGTCGAGCACTTTGATTCCGTCGAGGGCGGCGGCCGGGGTGGTGGTCTGGGGCATGGTTTTTAAAGCAAAAAAGGCCGCAAGCGCACGATTGACGTGCGAATGAAGCTATTGTTTTAGGAGCAAGGCGGGCAGATCAGTTGGCAAATGCGGCAATACCCGTCTGCGCGCGACCCAGGATCAGCGCATGCACGTCGTGGGTGCCTTCGTAGGTGTTGACCACTTCCAGGTTCACCAGGTGGCGGGCCACACCAAACTCGTCGCTGATGCCGTTGCCACCCATCATGTCGCGGGCCAGGCGGGCGATGTCCAGCGCCTTGCCGCAGTTGTTGCGCTTGATGAGCGAGGTGATCTCCACCACGTTCTGGTGCTCGTCCTTCATGCGGCCCACACGCAGGGCGGCTTGCAGGCCCAGGGTGATTTCGGTCTGCATGTCGGCCAGCTTTTTCTGGATGAGCTGGTTGGCGGCCAGGGGGCGGCCAAACTGCTTGCGGTCCAGGGTGTACTGGCGGGCGGTGTGCCAGCAGGCTTCGGCGGCACCCATGGCGCCCCAGGCGATGCCGAAACGGGCGCTGTTCAGGCAGGTGAAGGGGCCTTTGAGGCCTTGCACTTCGGGGAAGGCGTTTTCTTCGGGGCAGAACACATCGTCCATCACGATCTCGCCGGTGATGGAGGCACGCAGGCCCACCTTGCCGTGGATGGCGGGGGCGCTCAGTCCCTTCATGCCCTTGTCGAGGATGAAGCCGCGGATGGGGCCGACGGCACCGCCTTCGGACACTTCCTTGGCCCACACCACAAACACGTCGGCCACCGGGCTGTTGGTGATCCACATCTTGTTGCCCTTGAGCTTGTAGCCACCGGCTGTTTTGTAGGCGCGGGTGGCCATGCTGCCGGGGTCGGAGCCGTGGTCGGGTTCGGTCAGGCCGAAGCAGCCGATGAACTCACCACTGGCCAGCTTGGGCAGGTATTTCTGCTTTTGCGCTTCGCTGCCAAATTCGTTGATCGGCACCATCACCAGCGAGCTTTGTACGCTGGCCATCGAGCGGTAGCCGGAGTCCACACGCTCCACCTCACGCGCCACCAGGCCGTAGCTGACGTAGTTCAGGCCCGCGCCGCCGTACTCCGTGGGAATCGTGGGGCCCAGCAGGCCGAGTTCACCCATCTCGCGGAAGATGGTCAGGTCGGTCTTTTCGTGGCGGAACATCTCCAGCACGCGGGGGGCCAGCTTTTCCTGGCAGTAGGCGTAGGCGGCGTCGCGCACCATCCGTTCGTCTTCGGTGAGCTGCTGGTCCAGCAGGAAGGGGTCGGCCCATTGGAA
>JAGOEY010000291.1 GCA_017997515.1 Burkholderiaceae bacterium
GGGTCTGGCGTACCGGGTCGGGTATGGATGGGGTGGTCATGGTTCATGTTTCCCGCTTGTTGTGTGCTGGGGACTCTGTGGTGTGGTAACCGCCAGTTTTCGGGGCACCCTTAAATTCGATGGCCCCGGCGTGTTTGAGTTGGCTGAGCCAGCGTTCTATATTTTTGGGTGAGGTCTCTAGGGCTTGAGCCAATGCCGGGGTGCGTAGCCCGGGTTGCTGGGCAATCAGGTTTTTCAGTGCCGTTACTCCCTCAGTTACTCCCTCAGTTACTCCCTCAGTTACTCCCTCAGTCCATCCTGCCGCCCGCTGAAACACGATGCGGAATCCGCCCTGAAAATTCTCCAGCTCTGGCGCTGGCAAACCAGCGCTTGCGCAAGCGGCCAGGATGCGCTGGATCCCGCCGCCGTAGCGCTCGATCAGCCCCAGGTCAAAAAACACTTGGGCAATCAATTTGTTGCGTGGGCGGGATGGATGTGTGGGGCTGAGCAGGTCTGGCACGCTGACGCCGTGGGGCAAGGTGCCGGGGCTCCAGATGTGCAGGCTGTTTTCAAAAATCTTGATTTGTATGTCGGCCGTGTCGCCATAGTCGCGGTGGCAGATGGCGTTGATCAGCGCCTCGCGCAGGGCCACCAGGGGGTAATCCCATATCTCTTGCCGGGCGGGTGCGCCGGTGATTTCAACGCGCACATGCAGGTTCTTCTGCATGAAGGCCATGGTTTCTTCCACCTGCTCAATCACGGTGCCCGCGATGATGCGGTGGTCCATGATGTGTATGAGCTGTTGCAGGCGGCCTGCATGCACCACGGCTTGCGTCAGTGGGGATTGTGGGTTGTTGCCAAACAGCAGGATGGCGGCACGGGTGATGGCGGTGTCGGACTGCACCAGCTCCAGCTTTTGCAGCACCTGCCAGGGGTCGTCGTGTTCAGCAAAGTTGCGCCGCCCGTGCTGTGTGGCGCTGCGCATGTAGCGGCGCACGGCATCCAGATCGAGGTCGGCACGGGTTTTGCGGGGCTCTATCAGTGCATCCATGCTTTGGCCAGTGCTGGCGAAGTGCATGGCAGCGATTTCTGCGGTTTGCATCACCCGCGTGGTGCTGCCTGCGCGGCGGTAGCTGCGGCCTCGGGTGGTGACGGGCTTCAGCGGCACCTCACTGATTTGCAGCGCCACCACCTCGTTCGCGCCCACGGCCACGCGGTAGGCGGCGGGCACCACGACGGGTTCTGTGGCCGTGGCAATCCGGTTGACGTAGTCGCGCAAGGCTTCTTTGCCAAGGCGTGTGCCGGTGATGTGGGCGTCGTCACGCACACCGATCAGGACAGTGCCACCATGGGTGTTGGCAAAGGCCACGGCGGTTTCAATCACGTCGGTGCCAAACTGCTCTTTGAACTCAAGGGTTTCCCCCTCGCCAGCGCGCAGCAGGGTTTGGATGGCTTCTGCCGTCAGCATTTGGTCACGCCTATCAGACCAAGCCCGAGAGCGCGTGCACGATGCGGTCTTGCGTAGCGGCATCCAGCCCGGGGTGCATGGGCAGGCTCATGACCTTTTGCGCCACGGCATCGCCCACGGGCAGCTGCGCGTGTGGGTCGGCCACGGCGAGTTGCTGGTTCAGCGGAATGGGGTAGTGCACGGCGGTAGGGATGCCCGCGGCCTGCAACTGCGCTTGCACTTGTTCGCGGTGGGGCACTTGCACGGTGTACTGGGCCCAAGCGCTGGTGTTGTGCGCTTCGATGTGGGGCGTGGTGGCAATGCCGGCCTGGTTCAGCAGGGCGTTGTAGCGCTCGGCCACTTGTTGGCGCAGGGCCAGTTCTTCGTCCAGTACGGCCAGCTTGGGCAGCAGGATGGCGGCTTGCAGGGTATCCAGGCGGCTGTTCACGCCCACACGGATGTGGTGGTAGCGGCGGTCTTGGCCGTGGCGGGCAATTTGGCGCAGCACCTTGGCCAGTTCGTCGTCGTTGGTAAAGATGGCGCCGCCGTCGCCGTAACAGCCCAGGGGTTTGCTGGGGAAGAAGCTGGTGCAGGCAATCGTTGTCAGGTTGCAGCTTTTGCGGCCTTTGTAGGTCGCGCCAAAGCTTTGTGCTGCATCTTCGATGACAGGGATGCGGTGCTTGGCGGCAATGGCGTTGATGGTGTCGTAGTCGGCACATTGGCCGTAGAGGCTGACGGGGATGATGGCTTTGGTTCGGGGGGTGATGGCGGCTTCCAGCAATGCCGGGTCGAGGTTGCAGGTGCGCGGGTCAATGTCCACGTACACGGGTTTGGCGCCGAGCAGGGCCACGGTTTCTGCGGTGGCGATGTAGGTAAAGCCAGGAGTGATGACTTCATCGCCCGGGCCTATGCCCAGGGCCATTTGTGCAATTTGCAGGGCATCGGTGCCGTTGGCAACGGTGATGCAGTATTTGGCACCGGTGTAGGCGCAGAGCTTTTCTTCCAGTTCAGCGACTTCGGGGCCAAGGATGTATTGGCCGTGGGCAAGGACGCGGGCAATGCCCGCATCGATGTCGGCTTTCAGGCGCTGGTATTGGGTTTTGAGGTCGATGAAGTCCATGGCGTGGAGGATTTGGATGTGATGCGGTACTGCTGCAAGCGGCTGCGGGGTTTGTCGGGCAAGGTTAGTTCGATTTGACCAGCAGCCAACAACGTTCGTATGACTTTGTTGAGCTGGCCTGATATTTCCTTTTGCCCCAGGGCTGCGGAGATTTCGCGCTTGCCCATGGGGGCTTTAACCAAGATGTTTAGAACCCGGGCTTCTAATGAAAAGGGTGGCACTGGTTGTGACTCTGGCTGTGACTCTGGCTGTGACTCTGGCTGTGACTCTGGCTG
>JAGOEY010000292.1 GCA_017997515.1 Burkholderiaceae bacterium
CTACCACCATGCACATCGACTCTTTGCTGATTCTTGAACTGGCTTTGCTGGGCCTGGGCTCTGGTTTTCTGGCGGGGCTGCTGGGGATTGGGGGGGGCATGCTGATGGTGCCGTTTATCACTTTCATTCTGGGCAAGCAGGGCGTGGCGTCGGACCTCACGGTCAAGATGGCGATTGCCACGTCGATGGCGACGATCATGTTCACGTCGCTCTCCAGTGTGTACGCCCACCACAAACGTGGCGCGGTGCGCTGGGACATCGTGAAACGGCTGGCGCCTGGCATTGTGTTGGGCAGCCTGGTGGCGAGCATGGGGATTTTTGCACTGCTCAAAGGCACTTCACTGGCCATTTTCTTTGCGCTGTTTGTGGGGTTTTCCGCCACGCAAATGTTTCTGGACAAAAAACCCGCCCCTGCACGGCAAATGCCGGGTACAGCGGGTCAGCTGGCGGTGGGCAGCGGGATTGGGCTGTTGTCCGGCATGGTGGGGGCCGGTGGCGGTTTTGTGAGTGTGCCATTCATGACCTGGTGCAACGTGGCCATGCACAACGCTGTGGCCACCAGTGCTGCGCTGGGTTTTCCCATCGCACTGGCCAACGTGGTTGGGTACGTTTTCAGCGGCCAGTCCGTGCCCAACCTGCCACCGGCATCTCTCGGTTATGTGTGGCTGCCCGCCCTGGGGGTGATTGCCTTGTTCAGCGTGATGACTGCACCATGGGGTGCTCGTGCGGCCCACAACCTGCCCGTCAAAAAACTCAAGCGGGTGTTTGCCAGCCTGCTTTATGTACTGGCAGGTTACATGCTCTGGAAGGGTTTGCAGTGACCTAGCCCTGGCTGTCCACCGTGCGCTCGAAGAAGCAGCAGATCCGTTCGCGGGGCATGAGGTATTCGTACGCCGCCACGGGAAGTTGGGCGGGTTTGAGGCTGCGGCGGATACCCAGCTCGGGCATGGCCTCCATGTCCAGCACCAGGGCATCCTGCCGCGGTACACGGGTGTCGTGCACGATGATGCGCGGGCGCAGCGGGCGGGATGAATTCACCGACACCACCATGGCAAACCGGTCGTTGACCAGCTGCACGACCGAGCCCGGCGGGTACACCCCCATCATGCGGATAAAAGCACCCAGCACGGCGGAGTCAAAACGTGCCTTCATCTGGGCAAACAGCACCGACAAGGCCTCGTGAGGGGTGAATGCAATGCTGCCGTCCCGCAAAGGGTTGCAGAGGTTGTCGTAACGGTTGACCAGCGCAATGATCTTGCCCTGCGTGCTGATCTGGCTGCCATGCAACTTCAGCGGAAAACCACTGCCGTCCACCATCTCATGGTGTTGTGCGATACCGGCAATGGCCGCTGGCGAGAGCCCCATACGCTCAGCCGCCGCCACACTGAAGGCCACATGGGACTGGTACGCCAGGATTTCTTCCGGCGCGAAATGGCGGTCTAGCGAGCGCACCCGTTCAGGCAGCTGCAGTTTGCCCACGTCGTGTAACAGTGCGGCAACCCCCAGGTCCAGCAACTCCTGGTCGCTCTGGCCCAGCGCCTTGCCCAGCAGCAAAGACACCACCATCACATTCACCGGGTGCATGGCATTACGTTCACCCGGCAGGTCCGGCAGCAGGCGGATCGCCGACTCCCCGTTGTTGCGCAGTGTGTCCACGCAGGCCTTAACCACGGCCTCACTGTGATCCCGGGCTGCGGCGGGGTCTGCCGTCAGCAACCGGGCCACCTGCTCGTAGGTGCTGACCGCGCCCGAAAACTGCTGCCCGCAGAACTGCAGGCTCTGGCCTTGGGTTTCGAGCAGGTCCTGGCGGTGTTGTGTCAGTAGAGCGGCATCTTCGTCGGGGCCAGCGGCCCCCGCACGGCCCGGCATCAGGCCATAGGCCAGGGCCTCGACCACTGCAACATCACTTTTGCTGGGCACGTACCGCACCTCGGCCAGGCCCAGGCTGCGCAGGGTCTGGACCTGTTCGTCCGTCGTCACCTTGAAACTATCGGCCGCAAAAGGATGGCTCATCCAGCCCATGTCGAGCTGAACAAACATGCCTTTTCGCAGGTGCGCGATATCGATGAGTTTTGACGTGTTGGTGTCCATGGATGCTGAAGGCAACGGTGCCGAGCTGCGCTGGGTTACCAACGGCAATTATGGCGGCAAAATCCGCCTTGTCTCATTTTGTAACGCATCAAAATACACTGCGCCGTAAGAGACATCAATTTCCATCAAGCAGTGAAAAGACCGGCGTACTGGTTACGCAAAAGGTTCTTCTGCACCTTGCCCATGGTGTTGCGGGGCAACTCGGCCACCACAAAACAGCGTTTCGGGATCTTGAAGTTGGCCAGGCTGGCCTTGAGTGCGGCAGTGATCGCGTCGGGCTGCAGGGTCACGCCGGGTTTGGCAATCACCACCGCCACACCCACTTCACCAAAGTCCGGGTGTGGCACACCCACCAGCGCACTCTCTGCCACGCCGGGCATGTCGTTGATGTAGCCCTCGATCTCGGCGGGGTAAACGTTGTAGCCGCCGCTGATGATCAGGTCCTTGCTGCGGCCCACGATGACCGCGTAGCCACGCTCGTCCACCTTGCCCACGTCACCGGTCTTGAAGTAACCGTCGGCGGTGAATTCTTCGGCGGTCTTCTCGGGCATGCGCCAGTAACCCTTGAACACGTTCGGGCCCTTGACCTGGATGCCGCCGATCTCGCCCGTGGGCAGCACCTGGCCATCGTCGCCCTGCACGCGCAGGCTGACGCCGGGCAAGGGGAAGCCCACGGTGCCGCCCCGGCGCTCGGCCTGCTGTCCGTGGCGCGCATCGGCGGC
>JAGOEY010000293.1 GCA_017997515.1 Burkholderiaceae bacterium
ACGCAAAACCCGAGATGTTGTTGCGCATGAAGTGCGCCCAGCGCCCCGCACGTTCCACCCCCAGCAGGCCGGTCACGCTCGGGTTGTAGCGCATGGCCGAGTCCAGCCGGCGCAGCACAAACCAGTTTTCCACCCAGCCCGCGATGATGCTGGACGCAAACAGCAGGCAGCCGGTGAAGCCCGCAAACAGCAGCGTGGGGCCGAGCAAGCTGAGTGAGTGCAGGGTGTAGGCCGCATCTTTGGCGCTGAGCATGGGGTGGCCCAGCAGCAGCCCTATGCCCACACTCAGCAGCAGCACCACCGGAAACACCACCAGCACGTTGCCGAGCACAGCTGCGGCCTGTGACCGCATCAGGTGGGCGACTTCGTCCACAAAGGCATTCACGGCCTCGGGCGTGCCAATGTCCTTGAGTTTGGCCGCCATGGCGGGGGCGGTCATGGCCGGTTGTTTGGTGGCCAGGGTGCAGTGCAGCAGCTGGATCACGACAAAACTGGCGGCATACATGGCCCCGGCCCAGAACCCGCCCCAGAAGGCAGACAGGCCCAGGCCCATGATCATGAACTTCAGCAGCGTGGTGCCACCCGTGAGTGCACCACCCCCCGCCGCCTTGCGTAGCATGCTGCGGTACTGGGGCCAGTCGCGGGTGATGTAGTGTTCACCCGTTTCCGCACTGCGTTCGGCCACCTTGGCCGCCAGCAGCGACGAGTTGGAGGTGATCAGCGCCCGGATGCTGGCACGCTCCTGGCCCACCAGTACCAGCCGTGACAGCAGGCGCACCGCGCTGGCGCTGGGGTGGGTTGACATCAGGCAGTCCAGCAGCTCGCGGATGCGCAGCACACGCTCACGCAGCTGGCGCAGGCGGAACACCAGGCCCACGGAAATGCCGTTTTCTTCGAGGTGGGTGTACACACTGGCCACCGCGTGGCGGCAGGCGTCCAGGCTGCTGCGCAACTGCTGCGCAGCCGCGTCCACGGCGGCCGGGTTGGCGTCGGGCCGCAACACCTCGGATCGCAAGGCCTCCACATCGCGGGTCAGGGCATGGAAGGGACGGGCGTCGCGCGCGGCCACACTCATACGCAGCCGCAGCTCGGGCGCAAAACCGGTCGACAGAATCTGGCCCGAGCAGTAGGTGATCGCATCCAGCACCGTGTGTTGCCAGGGTGTGGCGCCATCCACCGCGGGCTGGCGCAACAGCTGTTCGATCCGCTGCAACTGGGTGGCGTCGATGGCGGCCAGCCACTGGGCGTCAAAGGCGCGTGGCAGGGCCAGCGAAAACAGCTCGGAGGCGTCCAGTGTTTCAGGTGTGTCTGGCAGCAGCTTGTGGCGCAGGCGCTCGGTCAGCTCGCTCAAAAAAGCCGTGCGGGGCGCAAAACCAAAGTCGGCCAAAAGGGTGGTCACGTCCACGGTGGACAGCAGCACCTGCCACCACGCGCGCAGGCGTTGTTGTACGTCGGGCCGCGCCTCAATCGCATCCAGCAGCAGCTGCAAGCGGCCCATGGCGGCCTGCGGCGACGGCTGTTTGCCGCGAATCCAGGCGCACAGGCTGATCAGCCACAGGTGGCGTTCGGCCAGCGGTGCATGCGGGTCCAGTTGGTCGAGCAGGCTGCCCAGATCGGTATGGCCTGCCTTCAATGGAGCACCCGTGCTGTAGGTTGGTTGCCTGTAATGCCGTTGTCAGCCTCCAGCACGAACAGGGAAATCGTCGTCTCGAAGCGGTGTGCATCCTCTGCCACGCAGAAATAACTGCCGTGCATGGTGCCTGTGGACGTGCGCAGGCGGCAGCCGCTGGTGTACTGGAAGGACTCTCCTGCTTTCAGCAGCGGCTGGTGGCCCACCACGCCCAGGCCCTTGACCTCTTCGGTGTGGCCACGCGCGTCGTTGATGACCCAGTGGCGGGCGATCAACTGCGCGGGCACATCGCCGCTGTTGGTGATGGTGATGGTGTAGGCGAAGCTGTAGATATCTTGCGCCGGGTCAGACTGCTCGGGCAGGTACTGGGGCTGGACATCAACGGTGAACTGGTACTTGGGCATAAATGTAATGGTAATCCCCCAGGCTTCGCTGCGCTCTCGCCAACCCCCTGCGGGGGCTCCACCAGCGGCCTGGCAAAGCCAGTTCCGCGGTGTCTGCTGGAAGGATTGCGTGCGTTTTTTGCTGCGGGGAGCAGTGGGTGGAGCAGACTCACCCTGCGACAATATCGCGTATGAGCCGCACCTACAAAATCGCCCCCTCGATCCTTTCCGCCGACTTTGCCCGCCTGGGCGACGAAGTGAAGAACGTCATTGCCGCTGGCGCCGACTGGATCCACTTCGACGTGATGGACAACCATTACGTGCCCAACCTCACCTTTGGCCCGATGATTTGCCAGGCGCTCAAGCCCCATGCCAAACAGCCCGACGGCACACCGGTGCCGATCGACGTGCACCTGATGGTCGAGCCGGTGGACGCGTTGGCAGCAGCCTTTGCCGACGCGGGCGCGGACTACATCAGCTTTCACCCCGATGCCTCCGCCCACGTGCACCGCAGCATCCAGGCGATCCGCGCCAAGGGCTGCAAACCGGGCCTGGTGTTTAACCCCGCCGCGCCGCTGGACGTGCTGGACTGGGTCATCGACGACATCGACCTGGTGCTGATCATGAGTGTCAACCCCGGTTTTGGCGGCCAGAGTTTCATCGACTCGGCCCTGCGCAAGATCGAAGACGTGCGCCGCCGCATCGACGCGTCGGGCAAAGATATCCGCCTCGAAGTGGACGGCGGCATCAAGGTGGACAACATCCGCCGCGTGGCCGACGCGGGGGCTGA
>JAGOEY010000294.1 GCA_017997515.1 Burkholderiaceae bacterium
CTGTCTGCGCTTGTTCCGCCTGCGCTAGAGGCCTAAAAACCTTTGAAATAGGGGCAAAAACACGGCCTGGCTGCGCACCAAACAAGTCCACCATGGCCTCACTCACATAGATGCCGATGTGCCCGGCGGGCACCGGCAGCGCCTCACCCACCAGCGGCAGGCTGCCCGCAGGCGCGTCGCCCAGCGCCCGGGCGATCAGCGCCACGGCGGGGCGCGCCGGGTCGAGCACCAGGCTGCTGGTGCGCTGGGTGCTGGTGCGTGCCACACCGGGCAGCTGCGCCACGGCCTGCACAAAGTCGGGGGTGAAGTAGGCTGCGTCGTTGGCGGCACTGCCGCTACTGCCACCGGAAGTGCGCAGGTACAGGTCGGCGGGCAGCACCTGGTCGAGCCATTGGGTCACCGAGCCGCGAAAACTCGCCACCATCACCGTCAGCGCCACGGCCAGGCTCAGCGACGCCACCACCCCGCTGATGGCCACGGCCGCACTGCCGCGCATACGCCGCGCGCGCTCCACCGCCAGCAAAGGCAACAAACGCTGCGCCACCAGCGGCGCGAGTGTGTCGTACACCTGCGCGGTGAGCCAGGGCAGGGCGCTGATGCCGCCCACCAACAGCAGCGCAATGGCCAGATAGGCAGCGACGGGCACACCCATCAGCGGCGGCGCAGCGGCCAGTGCCACACCTGCCGCCATCAGCGCCACGCTGGTGCGGCCACGGCCCGTGCCCGCCAGGGACGCACCCAGGCCCTTCAAGGTTTGCGCCACGGGCAGGTTGCGTGCTGCACGGGCGGGCCACCAGCCGCCCACCATGGCCGCCGCCACCCCCAGCGCGCCATACACGGCGGCGGCCTGGCCGCTCCACTGCAGGGCAGGGGCCACGCCCGCAAAATACCCACCGCCCAGGTCGCCACCCAGCACCCGCAGCGCCAGCGCCGCCAAGCCCGTGCCCAGCGCAATACCCGATGCGCTGCCCAACGCACCCAGCACCAGCGACTCGGCCAGCACCAGGCGCAGGCGTTCACGCGGCGTCAGCCCCAGCACACCGAGCAGCGCAAATTGCTGCGCGCGTTTGGCCACACTCAGCGCCAGCACCGAGAACACCAAAAACGCCCCGGTGAACAAGGCCACCAGCGCCAGCACCGCCAGGTTCACCCGGTAGGCGCGCGACAGGTTACTCACCCGCTGCGCAGCGTCCCCCGGCTCGGCCACTTCGATGTTTGCGGGCCAGCCGGGCAGTTGTGTGAGTGAGGTGGTGAAGTTGGCATGGTCGGTGCCCGGGCGCAGCCGCAGGTCGATACGCGACACCTGCCCACTGCGGCCAAAGAAGTCCTGCGCCGCGCCGATGTCCATCACCGCCAGCGGTGCGCCGCCCGCCGCCACCGTGCCCGCCACCTGCACGGCTTGCATGCGCAGGCCGTTTTGTAATTGCAGCGTGGTGGTGTTGCCCAGCGCAGCCTGCGCAGCAGGGTTCAGGAACACGGTGCCGGGTGTAAACAAGGCGAAACGGTCGGCACCCGTATGGGGGCGCGGCATCAGCGCCGGGGCGATCTGGGCCACCACTAGGGCATCCACACCCACCACCCGCAGGGCCACACGCGGGCTGGCAGCATCGGTCACCGCCATCGTGCCCAACTCCACCACCGGGCTGGCCAGCAGCACCTGCGGGTGCTGCGCCACCTGCGCAAAAACGGTCTCGTCAAAACTGCCGGTGGCCGCGCGCAACTCCAGGTCGGGCTGGCCATTCACAGAACGCACGGCGGTGGAGAACTCGTCCAGCGCCGACGCGTTGATCAGGTGCACCGAAAACGCCAGCGCCACCCCCAGCATCACCGCCACCACCGCAGCCGCATTGCGCCACGGGTGGTGGCGCAGTTCCTGCCAGGAGAAGGTGCGGAGGAGGGCGAACATGGCTGTCGATTGTGACGGGGCGGCCACTTTCAAACCCTGATGGAAGTGATGTTTTTGGATGAATATCCCCCAAATGGGGGATGCCGCAAGCGGATGTAGTTGTTAGATTTCGTAAGAATTTTTACAGAAAGATGTATATGAAATCTACTTGTTCCTCACGTTTGCTTGCCACGCTGTTCATGGTGGGTGTTTTGGCCGGTTGTGGTGGTAGCGACAGCGAAGGCTCCAGCAGCACGTCCTCCAGCGGAGGCAGTTCGTCATCGAGCGCGGCGAACTGTAAATACGATGACAAGGTCACACCTGGTGAAAGAGAACTAGCCAACTCCTGTGGTATCCAGGTGTCCGCAGGTTACGGTGCCGCCGATGCGCGCCTCCAGCAAATTATCCAGGCGTGCCAGAGTGGCCAAAAGTCGGCCGCAGACACCGATTATTCGGGCCCCTATACCAAGCTGGTTCAAAGCGCACGCGCCACCAGCTCAGCCTTGTCGTGTGGCAGTGGTAATTCGGGCGTTAACCTTCCCAACCCTTCCAATCCTTCAAGCCAGACTTTTTACAACCAATGTGGCAAAACCAGTGGAAGCCAGAAAACGGGCAGTTGCTATGGTCCCGTGTTCCAGAATGAAGGCGTTTGTGGTGATTCATCCTTCACCTACATCAACCAATATTCCTCCAGCAGCGCTTGCATCACGGCCCGTAACAACTGGCTGAAGTAAGACTGGAGCAAAAGTGATGCTGGCCTGGTTTCGCAGCTGGCTGCAAGGGTGGCATGTATTTTTGGCGGCGGGACTGGGCTTGTGTGTATGGGCTGGGTTGATGGGGGCGAGGCCCGAGCCCGCGCCTCCACCACAGGCTCAGGTGTTGAGGGGCGGGCAGGCGGCAGCAGTGCCCGGCG
>JAGOEY010000054.1:0-3738 GCA_017997515.1 Burkholderiaceae bacterium
GAGACGGAAACCCAGGTCGCAGAACATCTGCAAAGCCATCTGGCCCGCCTGCCCGCCGAAGACCTGGCCTCACGCGCCGTGGTGGCCCAGATGAAAGAGGATGAAATGCGCCATGCCGACGAAGCCCGCGCGTCCGGCGCGACGGAACTCCCCGCGCCAGTCAAAGCCATGATGCGGGTGGCGGCCAAGGTCATGACCACCACAGCACACCACATTTGAATCAAGCTCTCAGGCTTCCAGCAACTCAAAACCCGTGGTGATCTCGGCTGTTTTGCCCAGCATGATGCTGGCGGAGCAGTATTTTTCGTGGCTCATGGCGATGGCGCGCCCCACTGCGCTGGCCGGAATGCCTTTGCCAGTCACGGTGAAGTGCATGTGGATTTTGGTAAACACCTTGGGGTCAATCTCGGCGCGTTCGGTGGTGAGTTTGACGGAGCAGCCACGCACATCGTGGCGACCCCGTTTCAGGATCAGCACCACGTCATAGGCAGTGCAGCCGCCCGTGCCCGCCAGCACGGTTTCCATGGGGCGGGGTGCCAGGTTCTGCCCACCGTTTTCAGGCTTGGCGGCGTCCGGCGCACCATCCATTGTCAACACGTGCCCGCTGCCCGTCTCTGCGACAAAACCCATACCCGAGCGGGTGCCTGCGCCGCCTGTCCAACTGACTGTGCATTCCATGAAACTCCCCTTTGATTTGGTAAACGTTTTAGGTGCAACACACCAAAAATGCCAACTAGTTCACAAAACGAACGGTTTTTGGCGAGGACATGTTGCAACGCAGCAAATTATCGCTACACTGAGAACATCGCATCAAAAAACAAGTTTCTTGGTGCACCACTTGTCTCCTCCACCTCCTCCTTTGGTGGATTTAGCCCCGAGTCTCACGACTCGGGGCTTTTTTCTTGAAAAATCGAAACACCCCCAGGCTGCGCGGACTTCGTTCCGCTTCCGCCAACCCCCTTGCAGGGGGCGACACCAGCGGACTGGCAAAGCCAGATCCGCGGTGTCTACGGGAAAGAGCAGCGCGCGCTGCACACAGCAGCGTTCGGCAAAACCTAAGTGCTATTGGGCGCACGACTAAGATTGTCGGCTTAATGCGCAACGCATTGCAGCGTGCGCCTATCGACCCCGACCATGACCAAACACCTCACCCCCGCCGACTACCTCAAAAAAATCCTCACCGCGCGTGTCTATGACGTGGCTGTGGAGTCCGACCTGACACTGGCCAAAAACCTGAGCCGCCGCCTGCACAACCAGGTGCTGCTCAAGCGCGAAGACCAGCAGCCGGTGTTCAGCTTCAAGCTGCGCGGGGCGTACAACAAGATGGTGCAGCTCAGCCCGGCCCAGCTGAAAAAAGGCGTGATCTGCGCCTCGGCGGGCAACCATGCACAAGGTGTGGCCATGAGCGCCCACACACTGGGCACCCGCGCCGTGGTGGTGATGCCCACCACCACGCCCCAGCTCAAGGTGGACGCGGTAAAAGCCCTTGGTGGCGAGGTGGTGCTGTTTGGCGACAGTTATTCCGACGCCTACACCCATGCCGCCGCACTCGAGAAAAAGCAGGGCTTGACCTTTGTGCACCCGTTCGACGACCCGGACGTGATTGCCGGCCAGGGCACGATTGCGATGGAAATCCTGCGCCAGCACCAGGGCCCGCTGGACGCCGTGTTTGTCGCCATTGGCGGCGGCGGGCTGATTTCCGGGGTTGCCAATTACATCAAGGCGGTGCGCCCCGAGGTGAAGGTGATTGGGGTGCAGATGAACGACTCGGACGCGATGATCCAGTCCGTCAGCGCCAAAAAACGTGTCACCTTGCCCGACGTGGGCCTGTTCTCCGATGGAACGGCCGTCAAGCTGGTGGGGGAAGAAACCTTCCGTGTCGCACGCGGCCTGGTTGATGAATTCATGACGGTGAACACCGACGCCGTCTGTGCCGCCATCAAGGACGTGTTTGTCGACACCCGCAGCATTGTCGAGCCCGCCGGAGCGCTGGCCGTGGCCGCCATCAAACAGTATGTGGCCGCCCACAAGACCAAGGGCGAAACCTACGCCGCCATCCTGTGTGGTGCCAACATGAACTTCGACCGCCTGCGCTTCGTCGCCGAACGCGCCGAAGTGGGCGAAGAACGCGAAGCCTTGTTTGCCGTGACCATCCCCGAAGAGCGCGGCAGCTTCAAGCGTTTCTGTGAAGCCATTGGCCAGTTGCCAGGTGGCCCGCGCAATGTGACCGAGTTCAACTACCGCATCAGCGACGCAGCCAAAAGCAACGCGGCCCATGTGTTTGTCGGCCTGACCACCACGGCCAAGGGTGAATCACAAAAGATCGCCAACAACTTCAGCAAACATGGCTTCAAGGCGCTGGACCTGACCCACAACGAGCTGGCCAAGGACCACATCCGCCACATGGTGGGCGGCCAGTCGGCGCTGGCGCAAGATGAACGTTTGCTCAGCTTTGTGTTCCCCGAGCGGCCCGGCGCGCTGATGAAGTTCCTGAGTCTGGTGCGCCCGGGCTGGAACATCAGCCTGTTCCATTACCGCAATCAGGGCGCGGACTACGGCCGCATCCTGGTCGGCCTGCAAGTGCCCAAGACCGACGCGAAGGCGTTTGACAAATTCCTGGCTACGCTGGACTACCCCTGCGTGGAAGAAACCAACAACCCGGTTTACCAGCTGTTCCTGCAAACTTGAAACACCCCCAGGCTTGCCCGCTGCGCGTGGCCTCCTCCCCCCTTGCAGGGGGCAACACCAGTGGCCCGGCAAAGCCGGTTCCACGGTGTTCCTGACTGGGCCAGCCCTCGATGCCTGCTAGCTCCTTGTCAAATTTCGTCCGCCATTACCTGCTGGCCGTCCAGTTCTTTACCCGGCTGCCCATCACCGGCCGCCTGGCGGGTTGGGTGGGTTACAGCCCGGAGATGCTGCGTGCCAGCGCGGCGCACTTTCCGGGTGTTGGTTGGCTGGTGGCAGCCGTGGCGATGGGTGTGCATACGCTGCTGTGGACGGCACTGGCGGGCAGCTCCGGCGCGGCGCTGGTGGCAGCCGTCTTCAGCACCGCTGCCACCGTCTGGCTGACCGGTGGATTGCACGAAGACGGGCTTGCCGACGTAGCCGATGGACTGGGCGGCAGCCTGGACCGCAACCGGGCGCTGCAGATCATGAAGGACTCGCACATCGGTGCATTTGGCAGCTTGGCGCTGGTGCTGGCGCTGCTGGCCAAAGTGGCGTTGCTGGCACTGCTGGGCACCCATGGCCTGGGCTTTGTGCTGGCGGCGCTGGCGGGTGGGCATGTGTCGTCGCGGTTCTGGCCGCTGCTGCTGGTACGGGTATTGCCCCACATCGGTGACGCCGCGCAGTCCAAAAGCAAACCCCTGGCCGGGCAGATCACAGCGTGGGCGCTGGGGGCGGCTTTTTTATGGTGTTTTATGCCTCTGGCGCTTATAGGCTGGGCGCAAGGCGCTTTGTTTTTAATAGCATCCAGTGCCGCCAGCGCCCTCACCTTCATCACACTGTGGCGCTGGTTTGCGCGGCGCTTGCAGGGTTTTACCGGCGACTGCCTGGGGGCCACACAGCAGCTCTGCGAAATTGCGTTTTACCTCGGCGCGGCGGTGGCCGTGGCACAGGGCTTGCGCGCATGAAGCTCTGGCTGGTGCGCCACGCACAGCCGCTGGTGGACGCCGGGGTTTGTTACGGCCGGCTGGATGTGGCCGCCGACCCGGCAGCCACCCGTGCCAGTGCGCAGGC
>JAGOEY010000054.1:3838-6028 GCA_017997515.1 Burkholderiaceae bacterium
CCGTCGCGGTCAGCACCCAGCACCGCTGTGCGCCCACTGAGTGATTGCAGCACCAGGCCCTCTTCCAGCGTGCCGCCCACCCGCACCGGACGTGCGGGTTTGCCGTCCACAGCGATCAGCGCCGCACCGCCGCTATCGCGCCCCGCCAGCACACCCAGCAGCGTGAACCGGCTGGCCACCGCCGCGACAGGCACGGCGGCCAGCGGGCCGCTGGAGGCGCCCAACAGGCGCGCCACAGCCACCGGATCGGCAGCGGCTGGGCCACCCGCATCCACCGGTGCCACCAGCGCACCACTCGCAGGTGCCGCCAGGCGCAGCCCCCAAAACACAGCACAGCCCGCAGCCCCTGCCCACAGCAGGAAGGTTGCGGCCCGAAGCATCCATCTGTTACGCGTATTGGTCACCATGCGGCATTATCATGGAAGCTTTGCTCACCCCCAGGCTTCGCGCACTGCGTGTCGCTACTCCTTCCCCCTTGCAGGGGGCGACACCAGCAGCCCGGCAAAGCCGGTTCTGCGGTGTCTGCTGGTAGGGAGCGTTGTGTCCACGGCGAAGGCTGGGCAAATCTGAACAAAATCCATCTTTCGGGCTCTCACCAAAATGAAAAAACATTTCTCCACCACACGCCGCCGACTGCAGGCCGGCTTCACGCTGATCGAATTGATGGTGGTGCTGGTCATCATCGGGGTGCTGGCGGCACTGATCGTGCCCAATGTGCTGGACCGTGCGGACGACGCCCGGGCCACTGCGGCCAAGACCGACGTCAACAACGTCATGCAGGCGCTCAAGCTGTACCGGCTGGACAACCAGCGTTACCCCACGGCCGAACAAGGCCTGCAAGCCCTGATCGCCAAACCCACGTCCGGCCCAGTGCCCGGCAACTGGAAGCCTTACCTCGACAAGCTGCCCAACGACCCCTGGGGCCGCCCGTACCAGTACCTGAATCCGGGCATCAAGGGTGAGATCGACGTGATGTCGTTCGGCGCGGACGGCCAGGCCGGTGGTGAAGGCAAAGATGCCGACGTAGGCAGCTGGCAGTAGATGGGCTCACCCCCAGGCTTCGCTTCGCTCTCGCCAACCCCCTTGCAGGGGGCGACACCAACGGCCTGGCAAAGCCAGCTCCGTGGTGTCTGCTGGAAGGGGCGGCGCGCACCGCATGCTTCGCGCAGCCGTGGCTTCACTTTGCTGGAGCTGCTGGTGGTCATCAGCATCGTGGCACTGGCCACGGCCGGGGTGTCGATGGCCATGCGCGACAGCAGCCAGACGCAACTGGAGCGCGAGGCCCAGCGCCTGGCCGCCCTGCTGGAGTCGGCCCGGGCGCAGTCACGCGCCAGTGGCATGGCGGTGCGCTGGCGCACCACGGCAGACGGGTTCCAGTTTGACGGTCTGCCGCAAGGGGCTTTGCCCACCCGCTGGATCGGCGAAGGTGTGGCCTTGTCGGGCGCAGGGGCTGCCGCGCTGCGGCTGGGCCCCGAACCGCTGATTGGCCGCCAGCACGTGGTGTTGACCCTGGCCCAGCAACCCGAGCGCCGCCTGTGGGTGGCCACCGACGGCCTGCGGCCTTTTGCCGTGCAGGCGGTGGAGCCGTCGCCGTGATGCGTGCCCCCCACCACGGCTTTACCCTGATCGAGGTGCTGGTAGCGCTGGCCATCGTGGCCATTGCGCTGATGGCCGGGCTGCAGGCCACGTCGGCACTGACACGGAATGCCCAGCGCCAGTCGGACGTGCTGCTGGCCCACCTGTGTGCCGAAAACGAGCTGGTCAAGGTGCGCCTGTCCAAACAGATGCCCAGCGTGGGTGACAGCACCCAGGCCTGTGAACAGGCTGGGCGCAGTTTTGAAGTGGCCATCCGTGTGCGCCCCACGCCCAACCCGGTGTTCCGCCGTGTGGATGCCCAGGTGCTGAGTGAAGGCTCCTCTGTGCTGCGTATCTCCACCATCGTGGGGAGGAACTGATGGCCGCCCCCCGTTTCTCTGCCGCACCCACACGCGGCTTCACGCTGATCGAGCTGCTGGTGGCCATTTCCATCATGGCGCTGATGGCCATTCTGGGCTGGCGGGGGCTGGACGGCATGTCGCGGGCGCAGGTGGCAACACAGGCGCGGGCAGACGAGGTGCTGACGCTGCAGGCCGGGCTGGGCCAGTGGAGCGCCGACCTGGACGCGCTGGTGCAGATCCCACAAACCCAGTC
>JAGOEY010000054.1:6128-8964 GCA_017997515.1 Burkholderiaceae bacterium
GGTGCCGCTTTGCTGGCCGCCATGCTCACCGTCACGCTGGTGGCCACGCTGGCAGCGGCGGCGCTGTGGCAGCAGTGGCGCAGCGTGGAGGTGGAAACCTCCGAACGCGCCCGGGTGCAGGCGGCCTGGATTCTGGTGGGCGCACTCGACTGGTCGCGCCTCATCCTCAGCGAAGACGGCCGCTCCGGTGGCCCCGACCATCTGGCCGAACCCTGGGCCGTGCCGCTGCAGGAGGCGCGCCTGTCCACCTTTTTGGCCGCTGGTGACGGCGATGGTGTGCAGGACAACACCACCGACACCCGTGATGCGTTCCTGTCGGGCCAGATCGTTGACGCCCAGTCGCGCCTGAACGTGATGAACCTGGTGGACGGTGACAAGGTGTCGGCCACCGCGCTGGTGCGTTTCGGGCGGCTGTTTGAATTGCTGGGGCTGCCCCGGGCGCAGGCCAGTGTGCTGGCCAACCAGATGCTGCGCGCCACCAGCACCAGCGCCGATGACAGCGCCCCGCTAATGCCTTACCGCGTGGACGATCTGGTCTGGCTGGGCCTGCCCGCCCCGATGGTGGCGGTGCTGGCCCCGTACATCACCGTGCTGCCGATCAGCACGCCGGTCAACCTCAACACCGCCAGTGCCGAGGTGTTGTACGCCAGTGGTGCGGCCGACGACCTGGCCGCCGCCCAGACCCTGGTCGCAGCGCGCCAGAACACCCATTTCAAGAACGCCAAAGACGCCTTGAAGCTGGTGAGCGACGGCAGCGACAACCCCAACATCAACGACTTCGCCATTGCCTCGCGCTACTTTGAAGTGCGTGGCCGCCTGCGGCTGGAGCAAACCATTGTGGAAGAGCGCTCCCTGGTGCAGCGCGACGGCAATACCGTCAAAACCCTGTGGCGCGAACGCGGTGCCATTGCCGGGCTGGACGAAGCCCTGGCCCCGGTGACCCGGTAACAGCGTGTCACCCCACATCCCTACAATGCCCTCGCCGCACACATTCCTGCCATGAGCACCCTGATCGTTTTTCTGAGCCCCCCCGGCGCACCACCTGCGGCGGACTACCGCTACGCCCTCACGCTGGACGGCCATGCGGTCACCGACCACGGCAGCGTCCCCCTCGCCCTGCTGCCCCACACCGGGCGCACCGGAGGTGACGTGGTCGCCGTGGTGCCCGCACGTGCGTTGTCGTGGCACCGCGTGACCTTGCCCAAGGGCACGGGAGCCAACTCCCCGCGCCTGCGGGCCGTGCTGGAAGGCCTGCTGGAAGAGCGGCTGCTGGACGACCCGGCCGCCCTGCACTTTGCACTGGAACCCGGCCACCGCCCCGGCCAGCCCGTGTGGGTGGCAGCCTGCAACCGCGCCTGGCTGCAAGCCTCCGTGTTGGCGCTGGAGAGCGCCAACCGCCCGGTGGCCCGTATCGTTCCCGAATTTGCCCCACCGGATGCCGTGGCGGGCGACGGCCCCTCTCTCACCCTCCATGCCATCGGCACGCCCGACGACGCGCAGTGGGTGGCCGTGGGGTATGGCGCAGACCGCAGTGTGGCCGTGTTCCCGCTGTCTGCCGCCACGCTGGCGCTGGTGCAGCTGCCCGCCGATGGCGACACCCCCGTGCTGGCCGAACCTGCTGTTGCGGCCCAGGCCGAGGGCCTGCTGGGCCGTCCGGTCACGCTGCAGACCGGTGCCCAGCGCTGGCTGGCATCGGCCCGCAACGGCTGGGACCTGGCGCAGTTCGACCTGGCCAGCTCGGGCCGCACACGGGCCTTCAAAAAGGCCGGCACCCTCGGCACCAGCCTGCTGCGTGCGCCCCAGTGGCGCGCGGCGCGCTGGGGGGCTGCGGCGCTGGTGCTGGTTAACCTGGTGGGGCTCAACGCCTGGGCCTGGCGCGAAAAATCGGCGTTGCAGGACAAACAAACATCGGTGCGTGGCCTGCTCACCCAAACCTTCCCCGGGGTGCAGGTGGTGGTGGACGCGCCGCTGCAGATGGAGCGTGAAGTGGCGCTGCTGCGCCAGTCAGCGGGTGGTGTGTCCGGGCGTGACCTGGAGAGCATTTTGGCATCATTAAGTGCTGCAGCGCCCGCTGGTAAAGCGGCAACAGCTATTGAATTTATAGCAGGTGAAGCCCACATCAAAGGACTGGCCCTGAGCGCGGAAGAAGCCGCTGGGCTGGCCACCCGGCTGAAAACCCAGGGCTACGCCGCCCGCACCGACGGCGACACCCTGCTGGTGCGCCTGGAGGTAGCCCCATGAAGATGCCCGAAACACTCCAGCGCCGCTGGAACAGCCTGCTCCCGCGTGAAAAAACGCTGGCGCAGGTGACCGCCGCCGTGATTGGTGTGGCCCTGCTGTGGTGGCTGGCAGTGGCCCCGGCCCTGCAAACCCTGCGCACCGCCAACACCCGCCACCAGGCGCTGGACACCCAGCTCCAGCAGATGAAGCGCCTGCAGGCCCAGGCCCAGCAGCTGCAGACCCAGCCCAAGATCGGGGCCGACGAATCGCTGCGGGCACTGGAAGCCGCCGTGAAGCAACGCCTGGGCACCGGGGGCCAGCTGAATGTGGCGGGTGACCGCGCCACCGTGACACTCAAAGCCGTGCCCGCCGAGGCCATCGCTCCCTGGCTGGCCCAGGTGCGCACCAACGCCCGCGCGCTGCCGGTCGAAGCCCGCCTGGTGCGCAGCACCGCGCCGGTGGCCACAAAACCCGGTGAGGCAAGCACCCCACCCCCCGCACGCTGGGACGGCACGGTGGTGCTGACCCTGCCCGCGCGCTGAGCTGTGGTGTTGGCCTCCTCCCGCTCTTATTCCCCATCGTCCCGCGCCCGTGGGGGCACCGGGGTGCCCCGTGC
>JAGOEY010000295.1 GCA_017997515.1 Burkholderiaceae bacterium
GTCGAACTGACCCGCGCTGGCCAACTCTAGCCAGGTCTCGTAGTGCTCGGCTACCGTTTGGTACAGCAGCGTGCGTTCGGGGTGGCGTGGGTTGTAGAGTTTGGGTTTTGCAGTGATTGGCATGAACGCGGGCAAGTCCACCCTGTTCAATGCACTGGTCAAAGCGCGGGCTTATGCTGCCGACCAGTTGTTTGCCACGCTGGACACGACGACCCGCCAGCTGTACCTGGGTGAGGCCAGTCGCTCCGTGTCCTTGTCGGACACGGTGGGTTTTATCCGTGACCTGCCGCACGGGCTCATCGACGCCTTCGAAGCCACACTGCAGGAGGCCGTGGATGCCGACCTGTTGATCCACGTGGTGGATGCTGCCAACCCGAACTACCCCGAGCAGATCGGGGAGGTGCAGCGGGTGTTGGGTGAGATTGGTGCCGGTGCAGTCCCGCAAATGCACATCACGCTGTGGATGCCGCGTATTTGATGTTCAGGGTGCGGATGCGGTAAAGGTGATTTGCCCGCTGTACACCCCCGCCGGTACGCTGGCCGAGGGGGTGTAGGCGAAGGTCCAGTTGGCGGTGCGGTAGGTCAGCAGCGTGGGAGCCGCTGTGGTGCCTGCACCGCCCACAGCCACGTTCACCGCCGGGCTGACACCCGTGGCAGGTACCACGGGTGCGGGAAACTGGGCGGACGAAGACGTGATGGAAATAGCCGTCATTGGGATGGTGTTGGAGCCGCTGGACAGCGGCGTGGTGGCCTGGCCGGTGATACGTACCTGGCCTGCGTTGCTGCGCACTTCCACCGGCAAGACGACCGGTGCCGATGCAGTGAAGGTCGGGGCACCACCACTCCAGTTGACCGGCTTGTTCACACCGTTGGTGGCTGCGGTGGGCACGGCGGGAATGGACGCGCTGGTGGTGAAACTGACCGTGTCGATGGTGCCGTTGGCCGCAGGCCCGGTGCCGGACTCTGCGCCAGTAAAACTGCCACCAGTGCCGACCCGCAGGAAGATGAATTTGTTGATACGGATGGAAAAATCCAAGCGGGCCTGCACCGTCATGGGGGCCGGGCCATTGTCGAAGTTTTCTTCAGCCCGTGCCTGAGGTGGCAGTGCAATACACCCCGCCATGAGCGGTAAAAGCCCCATCCGCCTGAGCCAGTACAGTGGTGTGCCTGTCATTGGAAGTCCGCGTTCACCTTGAAGGCGCCGCGATCCCAGTCCAGAGTACCCTGAGCCTTCAGAGGCCAGGCAGGGTCGACCGCCTTGGTTTGACCAGCCAGGCGAGGCGTCAAAGGCAGCGTACGGGTCTGGCCTGGCAGGATAGGGGTGCCCTCGGGCACCAGCTCGAAAGACTTGTTTTGACCGTCTGTGGCGTCCAGGCTGCCGTCGAGCCGGCCATGGGCATCACCGCTGTTGTGCACCGTCACCACGGGCTTGCGGGTGCCGCCTATGTCTTTGACGCCTACGCTGCGCATTTCCAGCTGGGGCTGGGCACCGTTAAGGGCCATGTACACCGCCACTGCAATACGCCCATTCACCGGCAGGCTCAGGCTGGCGCCGCCGCTCTCGATAAGGGCTTTGTGGGCGGGCTCCACCCCCTCCACCGCCAGCATGAAGCGGCATTCACCGCGCTGCGCGTCCACTGGCACGTCCACCTGGAAGCGAAACGCCGCCTTGCCCCGTGCAGGCACCCGCACCAGCTTGCGTTCCAGCGTCACCCAGGGGCGGCAGCTGCCAGGCAGCAGCGCGTCGTGGTAGGTGATGTGGCCCTCGGGTGAATAGGTCCAGTCGATGGTGCGCACCGACACCTCGGTGGCGGTGCCTCCCAGGTTCTGGATGTCCATCGACTGCCCGATGCGTTGCGTGTTGCGTCCCGATAGCTCGAAGCGCGACGGCGATATGGCGATCTCGAACGGGCCGGCGTGGGCAACAGGGTTGCACAAGGCGGCCACCAGGCCCAGCAAGGGCAAGGCAAGGCGCAGACGACAAAGGGAAGGCCACATCATGGGAAAACCTCAATCTCAAAATAAGGCTCGAAGCGCAAGGGCATACCTGCGGGCAGGCGCATGCCGCTGGGGTCGAGCTGCAGGGTGATGTCCAGCGTGTCGGTCAGCCAGGGGCCGGGCACGGTGCCGGTCCACACCAGCACGCGCTCGCCCAGCCGGGCGCGACCCTGCCCCAGCAGGCCTTGGCCACGCCACTCCAGTTGCAGCGCCGAGGGGTTGACGACACCGGGCACCAGCGCCGGGATGACGAAGTACACCCGTGCCGACTTGCCCGTGTAGCGGGCCGTGGCCAGCCGGTATTCGATGCGGGTGCGGGCCGTGGCCAGGCTGGTGTCACCCGTGCCTGCGGCCCATTGCAGCGGTGCGCTCACCTGGCTGCGCGGAGAGCTGCTGTCGTCCAGCCGCTCGGGCAGCGCCAGCGCGGGCAGGGCCAGCGCAGCGCAGGCCGCCAGCAGCAGCGGGCGCAGGCCGCAGAGGGAAGAGGGGAAGAGCGTCATGGCACGGTGGCGGTGTAGGTGACTGTGCCGCGGTACTGGCCGGCAGGGTAGACCCGGGCGTTGGCGTAGGTGAAACGCAGCGTGTTGTACATGCGCCGGCTGTTGAATAAAACCCGGCCGAAACTTGCCAGGGGCTGGGTAGCGCTGCCGGTGAAACAGCCGTCCTGGATATCGCCGCCGCCCGTCACCTTGTTGGTGGACACCCAGCAGACGTCGCTGAAGGGGATGGCGGTGCTGCCACAGCCGCTGCCTGCGACGCAGACTAGTCCGGCGACGGAGTTCGCCGTCAGCACCA
>JAGOEY010000296.1 GCA_017997515.1 Burkholderiaceae bacterium
TGGCACGCCGCCGCCCGTGGGTGACATCACCGTCCAGAACAGGCTGTGGTTGTAGTGCCCGCCCGCGTTGTTGCGCACCGCTGTACGCACGGCTTCGGGCAGGCTGTCCACGGCGGACACCAACGCTTCCACCGGTTTGTCGTCCAGGCCGGTGTCTTTTAAGGCGGCGTTCAGGTTGTTCACATAAGTCTGGTGGTGGCGCGTATGGTGGATTTCCATCGTCTGGGTGTCGATGTGCGGCTCCAATGCATCAAAGGCGTAGGGCAATGCGGGCAAGGTATAGGGCATGGTTGGAGTTCAGTCAGGATGTGAGAAATGCGCCGCACGCCGCGAATGCAGCGCGCTGCTGGGTGCACAGTGCGCCGGATGCGGCGTTGGAGTTGGTGCCCGGCTGGGCAGAGGGATACCGGAATGGAGGGTGCACACATGACGTCCAAAGGGAGCCCTTTGCGTCAGATCAACAATGTGCGTATTCAGGCCTTCAAATGATAACAATTCTTATCTAAAAAGTACAGCGCAGCGATTTTTGGCCTCTGTGCCAACCCGATACACTGGTTCAAAACAACACCCCCCTCAGGAGACAAAACATGCGTGTCGCCCAGCAATCCATCATCGTCACGGGTGCCGGCAACGGCATTGGTGAAGGCATCGCCAAACGCCTGGCCAGCGAAGGAGCCCGCGTCACGGTGAACGACATCAACACCGTGGGCGGGCAGCGGGTGGTGGACGAGATCGTGGCGGCGGGGGGTACGGCGCAGTTTGTGCAGGCCGACGTGACCCGCTCGGCCGAGGTGAAGGCGTTGGTGGATGCCGCCGTGCAGCGTTACGGCAAGCTCGACACCATGGTCAACAACGCGGGCTGGACCCACCGCAACCGCCCGATGCTGGAGGTGAGCGAGGACGAGTTCGACAAGGTCTATGCCATCAACATGAAAAGTATCTACCTGTCGGCCATCCATGCCGTGCCAGCGCTGCGTGCCAATGGCGGCGGCAGTTTCATCAATATTGCCTCCACCGCAGGCCTGCGGCCCCGCCCGGGGCTGACCTGGTACAACGGCTCCAAAGCCGCTGTCATCATCACCAGCAAGTCGATGGCAGCCGAGCTGGGGCCGGACAACATCCGCGTGAACTGCATCAACCCGGTGTTTAACCCCGACACCGGGCTGGCCGCCGAGTTTGCGGGTGGCCCAGTGGATGACGTGCGCCGCGCCAAATTCCTGGCCACCATCCCGCTGGGGCGCTTCTCCACGGCACTGGATGTGGCGAATGCGGCGCTGTACCTGGCGTCGAGTGAAGCGGCATTTATCTCGGGCATCTGCCTCGAAGTAGACGGCGCACGCTGCGTGTAACCGGTATAACGATTGCCGTTGTAGTGTCAAAACACCCAAGCCTCACCCACTGCGGCAAAATCGGGGGATGTCCCCCACCCCTCCCGTGACCATCGGTCACCGCGTAGTGCCCCTGATCGACGAACGTACGTTGGCATGGTCAGCACCACCCAGCAGCACCTCCTTGCCCGCCCAGGGCCTGCTCAGCGACACCCTGGGCCGCCCGCTGCGCGACCTGCGTATCAGCGTGACCGACCGCTGCAACTTCCGCTGCAGCTACTGCATGCCCAAGGAAGTGTTTGACAAGGACTACACCTACCTGCCGCATGCATCGCTGCTGAGTTTTGAGGAAATCACCCGGCTGGCACGGCAGTTTGTGGCGCATGGTGTGCGCAAGATCCGCCTGACCGGTGGTGAGCCACTGCTGCGCAAGAACCTGGAAGCGCTGGTGGCCCAACTCGCCGCGCTGCGCACACCCGACGGCCAGCCGCTCGACATCACGCTCACCACCAATGGCTCGCTGCTGGTGCGCAAGGCGCAGGCCCTGAAAGACGCCGGCCTGCAGCGCGTGACCGTCAGCCTCGACGGGCTGGACGACGCCGTGTTCCGGCGCATGAACGATGTGGACTTTCCGGTGGCCGACGTGCTGCGCGGCATCGACGCGGCGCAGGCGGCGGGCCTGGGGCCAGTCAAAGTCAACATGGTGGTCAAACGGGGCACCAACGCACAAGAGATTCTGCCGATGGCGCGGCACTTCCAAGGCACCGGGGTGGTGCTGCGTTTCATCGAGTACATGGACGTGGGTGCCACCAACGGCTGGCGTATGGACGATGTGATGCCCTCGGCCCAGGTGATCGAGCACATCCACGCCCAGATGCCGCTGGTGCCACTGCAGGCCAGTGTGCCGGGCGAGACGGCCGAGCGCTGGGCCTATGCCGATGGCAGCGGCGAAATCGGCGTCATCAGCAGCGTGACGCAGGCGTTTTGTGGCGACTGCAACCGCGCCCGCCTCTCAACCGAAGGCCAGCTGTACCTGTGCCTGTTTGCCAACCGGGGCCACGACCTGCGCAGCCTGCTGCGCGGTGGTGCATCCGACGCGGACATCACCAGCGCCATTGGCCACATCTGGCAGGGCCGCAGCGACCGGTATTCAGAATTACGCGGCACCTTGCCCGCAGACACCACGCCCGGCTCAGCAGCTACGCGCCGGGTCGAAATGAGTTACATCGGAGGCTAGTTTTTTGGCTACATCCCACGCAGACATTGCTCTTGAAGATATCACCGGCCTGGTCCTCGCCGGGGGCCGCGGCAGCCGTATGGGGGGCGTGGACAAAGGTCTGCAAAACTTCAACGGTGTGCCGCTGGCCCTGCACACCCTGCTGCGCTTGCAGCTGCAAACCGGCCACGCGATGGTCAACGCCAACCGCAACCTGGCGGCTTACGAATCCTTTGG
>JAGOEY010000005.1:0-4212 GCA_017997515.1 Burkholderiaceae bacterium
CAGCTGCCTGCCGCACTGGAAGGCCTGCGCCAACAGGCGTTGCTGGCACCCTGAGTCCGACCGCAGGTGCGCCAGTTCACAGATCGCTGCAAGTTTCTTCACGCGCAGGCGCCGCGTTTTGCCGTAGAGTGCCCTGGCCCGTCCATGAAGCGCCCACGCACAAAACCACCATGAATGCACCCACCACCACCCAGCAATACGATCTGCTACAAAAATCAGAGCTGCAAGCGCAGGTGGTACATGCGCTAGAGGCACATTTACCTTCATATTCTCTGCTGTGGAACGCAGAAGA
The DNA here is from genome assembly GCA_017997515.1 of Burkholderiaceae bacterium. The sequence continues at coordinate 293 of JAGOEY010000005.1, forward strand.
CACCACGCCGTTTGAATGTGACGGTCTGACCGCCTACCGCGCCCGCCCACTGGTGGTGGCGCTGCCCGAGACCTATGAACAAGTGCAGGCGGTTTTGAAGACCTGCCACGCCATGAACGTGCCGGTGGTGGCGCGGGGCGCGGGCACGGGTTTGTCGGGCGGTGCCATGCCCCACACGCTGGGGGTCACCTTGTCGCTAGCGCGCTTCAACCAGATCCTGGCCGTGGACCCGGTGAGCCGCACGGCCGTCGTGCAGTGTGGTGTGCGCAACCTGGCCATCAGCGAAGCCGCTGCGCCCTTTGGCCTGTACTACGCACCCGACCCGTCGAGCCAGATCGCCTGCACCATCGGCGGCAACGTGGCCGAGAACTCGGGCGGCGTGCACTGCCTGAAATACGGCCTGACCGTGCACAACGTGCTCAAGGTCAAAGGTTTCACCGCGTCGGGCGAACCGGTGGAGTTTGGCTCCGAAGCACTCGACAGCCCGGGCCTGGACCTGCTGGCCGTGGTAATTGGCAGCGAAGGTATGCTGGCCGTGGCCACCGAAGTCACCGTGCGCCTGGTGCCCAAACCGCTGCTGGCGCGCTGCATCATGGCCAGCTTTGATGACATTCGCAAAGCGGGGGACGCCGTGGCTGCCGTGATTGCGGCGGGCATCATCCCGGCCGGGCTGGAGATGATGGACAAACCAATGACCGCCGCCGTGGAAGACTTCGTCCACGCCGGTTACGACCTGACAGCCGAAGCCATTTTGCTGTGTGAGAGCGACGGAACGCCGGAAGAAGTCGAGGAAGAGATCGGCCGCATGAGCGCCGTGCTGCGCGCCTGTGGGGCCACGGCCATCACCGTCAGCCAGAATGAAGCCGAGCGCCTGCGCTTCTGGAGCGGGCGCAAGAATGCCTTCCCCGCCAGCGGCCGCATCAGCCCCGACTACATGTGTATGGACTCCACCATCCCGCGCAAACGCCTGGCCGACATCCTGCTGGCGATCCAGGAGATGGAGAAAAAGTACCAGTTGCGCTGCGCCAACGTGTTCCACGCGGGTGACGGCAACCTGCACCCGCTGATCCTGTTCGACGCGAACGACGCCGACCAGCTGCACCGCTGTGAACTGTTTGGCGCAGACATCCTGGAGACCAGTGTCGCCATGGGCGGCACCATCTCGGGTGAACACGGCGTGGGTGCCGAAAAACTCAACTCCATGTGTGTGCAGTTCACCCCCGAGGAGCGTGAACAGATGTTCGGCCTGAAACGCGCGTTTGACCACACCGGCATGCTGAACCCCGGCAAGGTCATCCCCACGCTGAACCGCTGCGCGGAATACGGAAAGATGCTGGTACGTGGTGGTGCCATCCAGCACCCCGACCTACCGAGGTTTTGAACGGCGGGTGTGTGCGTCGTAGTGGGGGCGACCAACCAACGCCTCCATCCGTAGGCTTTGGCTGACACCGACACAGCTTTTGCACCTGCTGGTAATTGCAGGGCAGCAGCGAACAATGGCGGCAAACAACCAAGGAAACTGCCATGTCCCTCTCCCTCATTCTCCTGATCGTTCTGATCCTCATCCTCGTCGGAGCCCTGCCCACCTGGGGCCACAGCCGCAGCTGGGGTTACGGCCCAAGCGGCGGTATCGGCCTGGTCGTGCTGATCCTGATCGTGCTGCTGCTGATGGGGCGGATATAGGTTCCTGACTCTTGAAAAGTAAAGGGCTCTGCATGGCAGAGCCCTTTGTTTATTGAAACGACCAGCCAGGAATCAACAGACGTAAAAAAACCAACCTTTTGAGGGGTTGGTTTTTAGTTTTGGTGGCCTGGGGCGGAATCGAACCACCGACACGCGGATTTTCAATCCGCTGCTCTACCGACTGAGCTACCAGGCCTAAGCCCGCAATTATAGCAGGGGAAACGGGCAGTTTCCGAACTTTCTTCTCATGCCGGTCGTTTACCGCGGCCCAGATCCACACCGAGCTGGCGCAGCTTGCGGTACAGGTGGGTACGTTCCAGGCCGGTTTTCTCGGCCACGCGGGTCATGGAGCCGCCTTCTTTGGCGAGGTGGAATTCGAAATACGCTTTTTCAAACCCGTCACGCGCCTCACGCAGGGGTTTGTCCAGGTCAAATGTCTGGCTGGCCAGCTGGCCGGGCGCCTCCACCACTTCAGCTGGCGCTGCAGGCGCATGCGCGGTGGCCGAGGGCTCGACCTGCACACTGGGAGCAACCACTGCGACCGGCGGAGGGGCTTTGCGTGCGGCGTTGCGCGCCAGGCCCTGCTCGACTGCCTTGAGCAGCTTTTGCAGGGTGATGGGTTTTTCCAGGAAAGAAAACGCGCCGATGCGGGTGGCTTCCACCGCCGTGTCGATGGTGGCATGGCCACTCATCATGATGACGGGCATGGTCAGGGTGCCTGCGGAGGCCCATTCTTTGAGCAGGGAGACGCCGTCGGTGTCGGGCATCCAGATGTCGAGCAACACCAGGTCGTACGGGCCCAGGGCACGCGCGGCGCGGGCCTGCGCCGCGTTCTCGGCCAGTTCGACGTTGTGGCCTTCGTCGTTCAGGATTTCCGAGAGCAGGTCGCGGATGCCCAGCTCGTCGTCCACCACCAGAATATTTGCCATGTCGTTCTAAAGCGCTGTGTGCCAGGTTTGGCGGGGGGTGTTGTCAAACAACCACGTTGGAAACTATGGCGAATGATAACGACACTTGCGCACCCTGCACCGTGTCGCCGGTGACACGGTTGCTGAGGTCGATACGCGCGCCGTGTTCGTCGGCAATCTTCTTGACCACGGCGAGGCCCAGGCCCGTGCCTTTGGCCTTGGTGGTGACATACGGCTCAAACGCCCGCTTGAGGATGTTGTCCGGGAAACCTGCGCCGTTGTCGAGCACGGTCAGGCGCACGCGCCCGCTGGAGGCACTGCGGTGTGTGCGCACGATGACGGGCGCGGGCGCATTGCCGTCCATGGCGGCGCTTTCAGTGGCGTCCTGTGCGTTTTGCAGCAGGTTGTGGATGACCTGGCGCAGTTGCTGTGCGTCCCCCTGGATGGGTGGGCAGGTGGGGTCCAGCTCGGTCACCACGGGCACATGCGCGTTCTCGTTGTCGTACAGCTGCAGCACGTCCAGCACCAGGGTGTTGAGGTCCACGGGGTGCAGTTCGGCGCTGGGCAGGCGGGCGTAGTCACGGAACTCGTTCACCAGGCGCTTCATGGCATCGACCTGGTCCACTATAGTTTTGACGGACTTGGTGAGTAAGGCCTGTTCGGTGACCGCCAGTTTTCCGCTGAGCTTCATCTCCAGGCGCTCGGCGGACAGCTGGATGGGGGTCAGCGGGTTTTTGATTTCGTGGGCCAGGCGGCGCGCCACTTCACCCCAGGCCTGGGACCGCTGGGCCGAGACGATTTCAGAGATGTCGTCAAACACCAGCAGGCGTTTGCCGTCCGGCAGCTCTGCACCCCGGGCCACCAGGGTGGTTGCCGTCTGGGCCGCCCACGAATGTGCAGCATGTAACTCGAACGACTGTTGCCAGTGGTCCAGCCCATGCTGGCTGCGCTCGCCCAGAAACACATCGAACTGGGTCTGCACACTGGCTGCAAAGCCTTCCAGCCCAGGGATGTCGGCCAGCGCACGGCCTTCGAATGCGGCCAGCGGTGCTCGCAGGATGCGGGTAGCACCGGGGTTGGAGTCTTGCACCACACCGGCAGCGTCGAGCACGATGACACCGGCCGTCAGGTTGTCCAGGATGGTCTGCAGGTTGGCGCGGGCTTCGTCCACCTGCTCCATGCTGTGCTCCACGGCGCTGCGGGCGTCGGACAGCTGCTGCGTCATCTGGGCGAACGAGCGGGTCAGCCCGCCCAGTTCGTCTTTGCCCTGCAGCACGGCTTTGGGCGACAAGTCACCCGCCGCCACCTGGCGCACACCTTCGGCCAGCA
>JAGOEY010000005.1:4312-7629 GCA_017997515.1 Burkholderiaceae bacterium
CCGTTCCACAGCACCACGTCATCGGCGGACAACTGGTCGCGGATGCGCTCCAGCGTCAAACCCGCTGCGGCGTCGGGAGTGCTGGACAGCTGGCCGCTCGCCACACGGGTGCGGTTGGCCAGGTCACTGGCCAGGGCGTCGAGGGTGGAGCGGCCCAGGCTCAGCCCGGCGTCGAGCGCGGTTTCCACCTTGACGTCAAACCAGCTCTCGATGGAGCGCGACACGAACTGGTAGGACACGACATAAATCAGCACACCCGGCAAAAACCCCACCAGCGCAAAAATGGCAGCCAGTTTGATCAGCAAACGGCTGCCAAACCGCCCGCGCCGCACACGCGACAACAGACGCCACGCGATCCACACAATGACGGCAAACAGCAGCACAGCCACCACCATGTTGATGGCGAACAGGCGGGTGTAATTGCGTTCGTACAGCAGCCGGTTGTTGGTGGCCTGTGTCAGCATAAACATCAGTACCAGGCCAATTGACAGCATGGCGGCCAGCCCCACCCCCACGGCCCAGCGCATGGCGCGCGAATGCAACCGGCGCGGGGGCGCAGCAGCGGGTGTGGAGCCTGCACTCATGGTGCCCCCTTGGCGGCGGGCAAGGGCAGGCTGTAGGTTGCGGACAGGTTCCAGTCCGACCGCCCAACCACCCCGATCTGGAACGGGCGCGGCAACTGTGATGTGTCCAGCCGGAAGCTGAAGTCCACGGTGTACGGGCTGTCCGTGGCCACAGCGGAGGCATCGGCAATCTTCCAGCGCGAAAACCGCTGGATGGCCGCGAGTGCATCCGGCAGTTCGTCAAAGGTCTGGTTCAGCGTGACACCCTGGCCGCTGTTGCCGATGGGGGCGGGTGACACGTTCAGGCGCCAGCGCCGTGTGAGCGGCTGGTAGGCCAGGCGGCTGTGGCGGGCGCTGCTGGCCACCTTTTGGTTGGACCAGTACCAGCGGCCCCGCTCGACCTCGGCCTCGGCCACAAAAAACATGGGCACACCTTTGCGCAAGGCATCTTCCACCAGGGGCGGCAACTCGAACTTGACCACGGCCGACAGGAACACACCGTCGTCATTGCGCTCCAGCTGCATCTGCTGCACTTCGGTCAGGACCGCCTGCGCACGCACCAGGCCAGTCGCCCCTCCCAGCAGCAAGGCCCACACCACACAGCGCAACACTACGGCCACAGGCCACGCGGCGGGCCGCTGCGCGGGCTCAGGCGGGGACAGGTCGCTTGTGGAGCAGTGCATAGAAGAAGCCGTCGTGGTCACCCCGGCCATTGTCCGGGACGGCTTGGGCGTTTGCCCCACTTTGGGGAAGCAAATGGCCGGGTGATGGCAGCAAAACCGCATCGGTGTTGTGCGCAAGGAACGTTTCAATCTGGGCGTCACCCTCGGCCCGGAACACCGAGCAGGTGCAGTACAACAACCGCCCGCCCGGCTTGACCAGGGGCCACAAGGTGGCCAGCAGACCACTCTGGATGATGGCAAGCTGGGCAATGTCGCTCTCGCGCCGCAGCCAGCGCACGTCGGGGTGGCGCCGCACGATGCCGGAGGCGGTGCACGGGGCATCGAGCAGGATGGCGTCGAACAAAACTCCCCCACACTGCTGCTGCCACCAGGTCTCGGGCGCACGCGCATCGGCCGCCATCACGGTCACATGGCCTTGTGCCTGCAGGCCGAGGCGGTCCAGGTTCTGGTGGATCCGTTCACAGCGCACCGGGTCGATGTCCAGCGCGGTGACATGGGCGTGGGCTTGCGCACCGGCCAGTTCCAGCAGGTGTGCTGTTTTGCCGCCGGGGGCGGCACAGGCGTCCAGAATATGCAGCGGCTGTGACAGGTCCAGCCCACGCAACAAAAGCGGGGCGGCCATCTGGGCCCCGGCGTCCTGCACGGACACCTGCCCGTCCAGAAAGCCCGGAATGTCCTGCACCGGCCGCGCCTGGTCCAGCAGGATGCCAAAAGCACCCACGGGCATGGCATCAATATTCATAGCATCCAGCGTATGCAGATACTGCGCCTGAGACACTTTTTGCACATTAACCCGCAGCGCCATCGGTGCGTGGGTGTTGTTGGCCTGCAGGATGTCGCGCCAGCGGCGCGGGTGGTCCTGGCGCAGCCGGTCGATCCACCAGCGCGGGTGGTTCCAGGTGGCCATGGGTTCACCGGCAACCGCCTCCAGCAGGGCCTCGCGTTCGCGCAGAAAGCGGCGCAAGCAGGCGTTGATGAAGCTCGACTGGGGCCGCGTGGCCGGGTTGCGCTTGGCGGCTTCCACCGCCTGATCAACGAGGGTGAAGGAGTCGTAGAACAAACCACCCTCCTCTGCACGCTCTTCGCGCCAGCCCAGCGCCAGCGCAATACACAACAAGGCGTCCACCGGCGGCGGCGGTGTGCGGTTGGCGAGTTTGCGGCGCAGCGCCTCGGCCTGGCCCAGACCGCGCAGCACATGGAACACCAGCGCCTGGACACCCGGGCGCAGACTTGTTTCTACGTCATTCAGGGCTGTAGTGGCCGACTGACCTGCGCGGATAGCTACTAAAACAGTAGCGGTTGACTGCAGTTGCCGCCACAGCGGAATCGGGGCGAAAGCGGCAGATGCGGGTGAAGAAGAGGTCGAAAGGGTCATAAGGTGCCCGCCATTTTGAAGCCGAACAGTTTGGCAAGCAGCCAGGCGGGGAATTGTGAAATGGCACGGTTGTGCTGCGTGACGGCATCGTTGAACTGCGCACTGGCCGTTTGGCTGTGTGTGGTCCATTGCTCCCAGCGGTAGGGCGGGCTGTCGGCCATCTGGCTGTCGAAGGGGCCGCTGGCAGCGAGGGCATTTTGCCATGCCATCACCAGCACACTGTGCGCCGACGCCAGTGCCGCCATCACCTCGCGGTCCAGCGGCCGCAGCCGCGCAGCGGCCAGTGATGCAGAAAACTGCTTTGACGCGGCCTGCAAGGCCACACGCTCCTGGAAGCCAGGCGGCTCTGGGGGGACGGTTGCGGCAGACGCAGCACCCTCGCCGTCCGGGGCCAGGGTGCTGGCCTCGGGCTCAGGGGCCAGGGCCTGCACCACTTCCGAATGGCGCAGCAACTGGGCGTCCATGGCACCAAACGCCTGCACGGCCGCAGAGCGCAAGCGCACAAGGCGGTTGTAAGCACCCACGGCCCAGAAGACCAGAACACTGCAGGCCAGCCAGGTAACAACAGAAGAGGACCACATGGTGGGGAGAAATAAGTTGCGCCAGCCGCCATGCTGACAGATGTCAAAGGTACCGGGGTATCCATAAAAAACGCCCCGACCCCGCTTTACACGGGTTCGGGGCGCTTGAGGCCAG
>JAGOEY010000005.1:7729-26386 GCA_017997515.1 Burkholderiaceae bacterium
TGTGTGCGGTTTGTTCCAGCAGACACCGCGGAACCGGCTTTGCCGGGCCGCTGGTGGAGCCCCCTGCAAGGGGGTTGGCGTTTACACGCAGTGAAAAGCCTGGGGGTGTGCCTTATTCCGAAGCGGCAGTGGTCTGGTAGTCGGAGACTTCCGGGCTGCCTGCCAGGTCCAGCGCTTCGGCTTCGGCGATGGCGCGGCGCTCTGCGTCGTCCATTTCGTCCTTGACCTTGCGTGCCTGGTGGTAGGCCATGCCGGTACCGGCCGGGATCAGACGGCCCACGATCACGTTTTCCTTCAGGCCGCGCAGCTCGTCGCGTTTGCCCATGATGGCGGCTTCGGTCAGCACACGCGTTGTTTCCTGGAAGGAAGCGGCAGAGATGAACGAGTCGGTGGACAGCGATGCCTTGGTGATACCCAGCAACAGGTTGCTGAAGGTGGCAGGTGTCTTGCCATCGGCGCGCAGGGCGTCGTTGGTGTTGAGCATTTCAGAACGCTCAACCTGCTCACCCGCGATGTAACGCGAGTCACCCGAGTTCTCGACCACCACACGGCGCAGCATCTGGCGAACAATCACTTCGATGTGTTTGTCGTTGATCTTCACGCCCTGCAGACGGTACACGTCCTGCACTTCGTCCACGATGTAACGTGCCAGCTCTTCCATGCCCAGCAGGCGCAGGATGTCTTGGGGATCGGCCGGGCCGTCCACAATCGACTCGCCCTTGTTGACCACCTGGCCTTCGTGCACCAGGATGTTCTTTTCCTTGGGGATCAGTTCATCCCAGACCTTGCCTTCAGGGTCGGTGATCTGCAAGCGGACCTTGCCCTTGGTTTCCTTGCCGAACGACACGGTACCGGTCATTTCGGCCAGCATGCCCTTGTCCTTCGGCGTACGGGCTTCGAACAGTTCGGCCACACGGGGCAAACCGCCGGTAATGTCGCGGGTCTTCTGGCCTTCGACCGGAATACGCGCCAGCACTTCGCCGGGGCCCACGTCCTGGCCGTCACGCACCTGGATCAGCGCGCCGACCTGGAAGCCGATGGTCACCGAGTGGTCGGTGCCAGGGATCTTCACTTCGTTGCCCTGGGCATCGATCAGCTTGACCTGCGGACGCACGACCTTGGCAGCGCCACGGCGCTTGGGGTCGATCACGACGAGCGTGGACAAACCGGTCACATCGTCCACCTGGCGTGCCACGGTGAGGCCTTCTTCCACATTCTCGAACTGCGCCTTGCCGGCGAATTCGGTAATGATCGGACGGGTCAGCGGGTCCCAGTTAGCGAGGATCGTGCCGGCCTTGATGGTCTGGTCGGCCTTCACGGTCAGCGTGGCACCGTAAGGCACCTTGTGGCGTTCACGCTCGCGGCCGTGTTCGTCATGGATGACGATTTCACCGGAACGGGCAATCACCACCAGCTCACCCTTGGTGTTGCTGACGTAACGCATCGTGGCGTTGAAGCCGATGATGCCGTTCGACTTGGCTTCCACGCTGGAGGCCACCGCCGCACGCGACGCTGCACCACCAATGTGGAAGGTACGCATGGTCAGCTGGGTACCGGGTTCACCGATGGACTGGGCAGCGATCACACCAACGGCTTCGCCGCCGTTGATCAGGCCACCACGGCCCAAGTCGCGGCCGTAACACATGGCGCACAGACCGAAGCGGGTTTCGCAGGTCAGTGCGGTACGCACCTTGACTTCGTCCACACCGGCGAGTTCGAGCTCGTCGATCAGGTCTTCGTCCAGCATGGTGCCAGCGGATGCCAGCACGGCGCGGTTTTCAGGGTGCAGCACGTCTTCAGCCACCGTGCGGCCCAGTACGCGGTCGCGCAGGGACTCGATAACTTCACCACCCTCCACAATGGCGCGCATCAGCGAACCATTGGTGGTGGCGCAGTCGAGTTCGGTCACAACCAAGTCTTGCGTCACGTCGACCAGACGGCGTGTCAGGTAACCGGAGTTGGCGGTTTTCAGCGCCGTGTCGGCCAGACCCTTACGCGCACCGTGGGTGGAGATGAAGTATTCCAGCACGTTCAGACCATCACGGAAGTTCGCCTGGATCGGCGTCTCGATGATGGAGCCGTCGGGCTTGGCCATCAGGCCCCGCATACCGGCCAGCTGGCGAATCTGCGCGGCAGAACCGCGCGCGCCCGAGTCGGCCATCATGTAGATGGAGTTGAACGACTCTTGCTCGACTTCATTGCCATGGCGGTCGATGGTGCGTTCCTTGGCCAGTTGGGCCATCATCACCTTCGACACTTCGTCGCCGGCCTTGCCCCAAATGTCCACCACCTTGTTGTAGCGTTCACCGGCGGTGACCAGACCCGAGGAGTACTGCTGGGCGATTTCCTTGACCTCTTTTTCAGCACGGTCCAGGATGCCTGGCTTTTCCTTGGGCACCAGCATGTCGTCCACGCAGATCGAGATGCCGGACTTGGTTGCCAGGCGGAAACCGTTTTGCAGCAGCTTGTCGGCAAACACCACGGTCTCTTTCAGACCACACTTGCGGAACGAGACGTTGATGAGCTTGGAAATTTCCTTCTTCTTCAGCGCCTTGTTGATGTTGCTGAAAGGCAGGCCCTTGGGCAGGATTTCAGACAGCAGCGCACGGCCGGCGGTGGTTTCCCACAGCTTGGTCGAAGGCACCAGTTCGCCGGTGGCCTTGTCCTTGGTCCATTCGGTCAGACGCACGTTGATGCGGGCGGTCAGTTCGACCTCACCCGCGTCGAGTGCGCGCTGCACTTCGCCGGTGTCGGAGAAGATCAAGCCTTCACCCTTGCCGTTGATGCGGTCGCGGGTCGTGTAGTACAGACCCAGCACCACGTCTTGCGACGGCACGATGGAGGGTTCACCGTTGGCGGGGAACAGGATGTTGTTCGAGGCCAGCATCAGTGTGCGGGCTTCAACCTGTGCCTCGACCGACAGCGGGACGTGCACAGCCATCTGGTCACCGTCGAAGTCGGCGTTGAATGCCGCGCAGACGAGGGGGTGCAGCTGGATGGCCTTGCCTTCGATCAGGATGGGCTCGAACGCCTGGATGCCCAAACGGTGCAGCGTAGGCGCACGGTTCAGCATCACGGGGTGTTCCTTGATGACCTCTTCCAGGATGTCCCACACGACGGGCGTGCCGGATTCGACTTCCTTCTTGGCGGCCTTGATCGTTGTCGCGATGCCCATGGCTTCGAGGCGCGAGAAGATGAAAGGCTTGAACAGTTCCAGCGCCATCAGCTTGGGCAGACCACACTGGTGCAGCTTGAGTGTTGGGCCCACGGTAATCACGGAACGGCCAGAGTAGTCGACGCGTTTACCCAGCAAGTTCTGGCGGAAACGGCCGGACTTGCCCTTGATCATGTCGGCCAGCGACTTCAGCGCGCGCTTGTTGGCGCCCGTCATGGCCTTGCCACGGCGACCGTTGTCCAGCAGCGAGTCAACCGCTTCCTGCAGCATGCGCTTTTCATTGCGTGCAATGATTTCTGGCGCTTTCAGCTCCAGCAGGCGGCGCAAACGGCTGTTGCGGTTGATGACGCGGCGGTACAGGTCGTTCAGGTCCGATGTCGCGAAACGGCCACCGTCCAGTGGCACCAGAGGACGCAGATCCGGTGGCAGCACAGGCAGCACTTCCAGCACCATCCACTCGGGCTTGATGCCGGACTTCTTGAAGGCTTCCAGCACCTTCAGGCGCTTGGCGTTCTTCTTGACCTTGACTTCGGAGCCCGTCAGGTCACCGCGCAGGCGTTCGATTTCACCTTCGATGTCGATGGCTTCGAGCAGGTCCTTGATACCTTCCGCGCCCATCTTCGCGATGAATTCGTCGCCGTATTCCTTGAACTTGGCGTCGAAGTCGTCTTCGGACATGATGTCGCGCTTTTTCAGCGGGGTCATGCCGGGATCGGTGATGACGTACGCTTCAAAGTACAACACACGTTCGATGTCGCGCAGCGTCATGTCGAGCACCAGGCCCAGACGCGAAGGCAGCGACTTCAGGAACCAGATGTGGGCGCACGGTGCGGCCAGATCGATGTGGCCCATGCGTTCACGGCGAACCTTGGTCTGTGTGACTTCAACGCCGCACTTCTCGCAGATCACACCACGGTGCTTCAAGCGCTTGTACTTGCCGCACAGGCACTCGTAGTCCTTGATGGGGCCAAAAATCTTGGCGCAGAACAAACCATCACGCTCAGGCTTGAACGTGCGGTAGTTGATGGTTTCGGGCTTCTTCACTTCGCCGAAAGACCACGAGCGGATCTTTTCGGGCGAAGCCATGCCGATCTTGATGGCATCGAAATGCTCATCCGGCGTGAATTGCTTGAACAGGTCGAGTAATGATTTCATGTGACTCTTTCCTTTTCTGCTTAAGAACGTTCCAGTTCGATGTCCAGGCCCAGGGAACGGATTTCCTTGACCAGCACATTGAACGATTCCGGCATGCCGGCTTCGATCGAGTGTTCACCCTTGACGATGGACTCGTACACCTTGGTACGGCCCACCACGTCGTCGGACTTCACTGTCAGCATTTCCTGCAGGACGTAGGAAGCACCGTAGGCTTCGAGCGCCCACACTTCCATTTCCCCGAAACGCTGTCCACCGAACTGCGCCTTGCCGCCCAGCGGTTGTTGCGTGACCAGCGAGTACGGGCCGGTCGAACGGGCATGCATCTTGTCGTCCACCAAATGGTGGAGCTTCAGGTAATGCATGTAGCCAATCGTGGTCGGGCGTTCGAACGGGTCACCCGTGCGGCCGTCGATCAGGTTGGCTTGCGTACGTGCTGCCGTCAGGCCCTTGGCCTTGACGATGTCGTCAGGGTAAGCCAGTTGCAGCATGGTACGGATGTCTTCTTCCGAAGCACCGTCAAACACTGGCGTGGCAAACGTCACACCCGTGGAGAGGTGGCGCGCCATTTCCAGCATTTCTTCGTCACCCAGCTGGCTCAGGTCTTCCTTGCGGCCGCTCTCGTTGTAGAGCTTTTCCAGGAAGGCGCGCAGCTCTGCCACGCGGCTTTCGGCCTGCAGCATGTCGCCGATCCGCTGGCCAATACCCTTGCCAGCCCAGCCCAGATGCACTTCGAGCACCTGGCCCACGTTCATCCGCGAAGGCACACCCAGCGGGTTCAGACAGATGTCGCAGGGCGTACCGTCGGCCATGTAAGGCATGTCTTCGACCGGAACGATCTTGGAGACCACACCCTTGTTCCCGTGGCGGCCGGCCATCTTGTCACCAGGCTGCAAGCGGCGCTTGACGGCCAGGTACACCTTGACCATCTTCAGCACGCCGGCTGGCAACTCGTCACCCTGCGTGAGCTTCTTGCGCTTTTCTTCAAAAGCCAGGTCGAAGCTGTGGCGGGTTTGTTCCAGCGAGTTCTTGATAGATTCGAGCTGGGTAGCCACTTCGTCTTCGGCAGGACGGATGTCGAACCAGTGGAATTTCTCCACCGACGACAGGTAGGCCTTGTCGAGTTTGGTGCCCTTGGCCAGCTTTTGTGGGCCGCCATTGGCCACACGGCCGGTCAGCAGCTTTTCGATCCGGTCGAACGCGTCAGCTTCCACGATACGAAGCTGGTCGTTCAGGTCGAGGCGGAAACGCTTGAGTTCGTCGTCAATGATCTGCTGGGCGCGCTTGTCGCGCACGATGCCTTCACGGGTGAAGACCTGCACGTCGATCACGGTGCCTTGTGAGCCTTGGTCCACACGCAAAGACGTGTCCTTCACGTCAGACGCCTTCTCACCGAAGATGGCGCGCAACAGCTTTTCTTCTGGCGTCAGCGTGGTCTCACCCTTGGGCGTGACCTTGCCCACCAGCGTGTCGCCCGGCATGACTTCGGCACCCACGTAGATGATGCCGGACTCGTCCAGGCGGTTGAGTTGCTGTTCCGATAGGTTCGGGATGTCGCGTGTGATTTCTTCGGCACCCAGCTTGGTGTCACGGGCCATCACCACCAGTTCCTCGATGTGGATCGAGGTGTAGCGGTCTTCGGACACGACACGTTCGCTGATCAAAATCGAGTCTTCGAAGTTGAAGCCGTTCCAGGGCATAAATGCCACCAGCATGTTCTGGCCAATGGCGATTTCACCGAAGTCGGTGGATGCGCCGTCGGCAATCACGTCACCCTTGGCCAACCGGTCACCACGCTTGACGATGGGACGCTGGTGGATGTTGGTGTTCTGGTTGGAGCGCTGGTATTTGATGAGGTTGTAGATGTCCACACCCACTTCACCGGCCTGTGCTTCAGCGTCGTTCACGCGAATCACGATACGGGTTGCATCGACGTAGTCCACCAGGCCACCACGGGTAGCGGTCACCACAGTGCCCGAGTCCACAGCCGCCACACGTTCGATACCGGTACCGACGAATGGCTTTTCTGGACGCAGCACAGGCACGGCCTGGCGTGACATGTTGGCGCCCATCAGCGCGCGGTTTGCATCGTCATGCTCCAGGAACGGAACCAGCGAGGCAGCCACCGACACGATCTGCGCAGGCGACACGTCCATGTACTGAACCTGCTCGGCGCCGACCAGCACGGATTCACCCTTTTCACGGGCAGACACCAGTTCACCAGTGAGTTTGCCGTCCTTGTCCAAGGCCGCATTGGCCTGGGCGATGACGTATTTTCCTTCTTCGATGGCCGACAGGTAGTCGATGTCCATCGTGACCTTGCTGTCCACCACACGACGGTACGGCGTCTCGATGAAGCCGTATTCGTTCAGGCGGGCGTACAGGGCCAGCGAGTTGATCAGACCGATGTTCGGACCTTCAGGCGTTTCAATCGGGCAGACGCGACCGTAGTGGGTCACGTGCACGTCACGCACTTCGAAGCCAGCGCGTTCACGCGTCAAACCACCTGGGCCAAGGGCCGACACGCGGCGCTTGTGGGTGATTTCGGCCAGAGGGTTGGTCTGGTCCATGAACTGCGACAGCTGGGACGCGCCGAAGAATTCCTTCAACGCGGCCGAAATCGGCTTGCTGTTGATCAGGTCGTGTGGCATCAGCGGCTCTTGCTCGGCCTGGCCCAGACGTTCCTTCACAGCCTTCTCGATACGTGCCAGACCGGTGCGGTACTGGTTCTCGGCCAGTTCACCCACACAACGCACGCGGCGGTTACCCAAGTGGTCGATGTCATCGACTTCACCATTGCCGTTGCGCAGGTCAACGAGGATCTTGACCACGGCCAGGATGTCTTCGTTGGTCAGCACCATCGGACCGGTGGCTTCGTTGCGACCAACCTTGGCGTTGAACTTCATGCGGCCCACGCGCGACAGGTCGTACGTGTCCGGGTTGTAGAACAGGCGCTGGAACAAGGCCTGCACCGCGTCTTCCGTTGGTGGCTCGCCGGGGCGCATCATGCGGTAGATGGCCACACGTGCGGCGAACTCATCCACCGTTTCATCGCTGCGCAGGGTTTGCGAAATGTACGCGCCCTGGTCCAGCTCATTGGTGTAGATCGCTTGCAGATCCTTGACGCCAGCCACACGCAGCTTCTTGAGCAGCAGCTCGGTCAGCTCGTCGTTGGCCTTGGCGATGATTTCGCCGGTGTCGCCGTCCACGATGTCGCGGGCAACCACGCGGCCAATCAGGAAATCTTCTGGCACGCTGATGTGACGTGTGCCCGACTGTTCCAGCTCGCGGGTGTGGCGCGCTGTGACACGTTTGTCCTTGGCGACAACAACCTTGCCGTCCTTGTCGGTGATGTCGAAACGGGCCACTTCGCCACGCAGACGTTCAGGCACAAATTCCATTTGTGCGCCGCTGTCCATCAGGCGGAAGTTGTCATTCACGAAGAAGTTCGCGAGGATCGATTCGGGGTTCAGGCCGATGGCCTTGAGCAGAATCGTGACCGGCATCTTGCGGCGACGGTCCACGCGGAAGTACAGGATGTCCTTCGGGTCAAATTCGAAGTCAAGCCACGAACCGCGGTAAGGAATCACGCGGGCCGAGAACAGCAATTTGCCCGAGCTGTGGGTCTTGCCCTTGTCATGTTCAAAGAACACGCCAGGGGAACGGTGGAGCTGGGACACGATGACACGCTCGGTGCCATTGATGATGAAGGAGCCCTTGTTGGTCATCAGGGGCACTTCGCCCATGTAGACCTCTTGCTCTTTGACTTCCTTGATCACCTTGGACTGCGAGGTCGAAGACTCACGGTCATAAATGATCAATTGCACCTTGGCGCGAACGGCCGACGCGAAGGTCAGACCACGGGTCTGGCATTCACGCACGTCAAATGCGGGCTTGGCAAGGTTGTACTCGACGTACTTCATCTCGACAAAACCATTGTGCGAGACGATCGGGAATGCGGCGTCAAACGCGGCTTGCAAACCTTCTACGGTGCGTTTTTTGGGGGCTACGTCAGCCTGCAAAAATGCGGTGTACGCATCTTTTTGCATCTGCAACAGGTAGGGAACTTCCAGCACGCTGTCGCGGCTGCCGAAGCTTTTGCGGATGCGCTTGCGTTCGGTATAGGAATAGGCCATGAGATCTCCGGGCAAAGACATGAGTCCTGGGTCTTCGACGACTGACCCACCGTGTGGTACGGACAAAGTACACACAGCAGGCTTGGTGGTTGGCCACTACCAACCATGGCGGACGGTGATGCATTGCACATCACCCGAACCAAGGCATCTTCTTCTGTCGGGATCAGAAGACACTTGAAAGTCGGCTTTTTGCGTTTCCCATCGACTTACTGGTCTTTGGGAAACCGGCAAAGCCGGTTTTCAGGTGCGCTCTGTGCCGCTTTCCATAAGCGGCAAAAGGCTGGGGACCTTTCGGACACCCCAGCCCTGAGACAAGCGTCGATTACTTGAGTTCGACCTTGGCGCCAGCTTCTTCCAGCTTCTTCTTGGCAGCGTCTGCGTCGGCCTTGGACACGGCTTCCTTGACGTTCTTTGGAGCGCCGTCCACCAGGTCCTTGGCTTCTTTCAGGCCCAGACCGGTGATTTCGCGCACGGCCTTGATGACCGACACCTTGTTCGCGCCAGCTTCGAGCAGCACGACGTTGAATTCGGTCTTCTCTTCAGCAGCAGCAGCACCGCCGCCAGCGCCGCCAGCAGCGGGGGCAGCCATAGCAGCTGCGCTCACGCCAAATTTCTCTTCGATGGCTTTCACCAGTTCGTTGAGTTCCAGAACAGTCATGCTGTCCAGCGAGGTCAAAAATGCGTCTTTATCGAATGCCATTTTGGTTTTCCTAAATATGTTGGTTTAAAGCTGCGCTGTTCAAGCGGCAACTGCTTCGGCTGCCGGTTCTTCGGCAGCACCTTCGCCACGCTTTGCCGCGAGCGCGCCCAGCACAACGGCCGTACGCGAAATCGGGGACATCAGCAAGCCACACAGCTGGGCCAGCAACACTTCCTTGGATGGGATGTTGGCCAATTGCTTCACGCCGTTCACGTCCAGAGCTTTTCCGCCGAACGCACCTGCACGAATCACCAACTTGTCGTTGGTTTTCGCGAAGTCGGCCACCACCTTGGCGGCAGCCACTGCGTCTTCAGAGAAGCCATAGATCAGAGGACCGGTCATCTGGTCGGCCACAACTTCAAAAGCGCTACCAGCCACGGCACGGCGGGCCAGGGTGTTCTTCAGAACACTCAGGCTTACACCTTTGCTGCGTGCATCGTTGCGCAGTTTGGTCATGTCAGCGACCGTGATGCCGCGGTATTCCGCGATCACGAGCGTTTGAGCTTTAGCGGCGAGGCTGGTCACATCGGTAATGACCGCTTCTTTCTCA
The DNA here is from genome assembly GCA_017997515.1 of Burkholderiaceae bacterium. The sequence goes on from JAGOEY010000005.1 coordinate 17,443, forward strand.
CTGCGATTCAGACTCAAGGTCTACTCCTTCATTTGTGCGGTCCGGCTTGACGCCTTGTCCACACGCTCTTGTTGCAGCGACCAACTGTTCAGGAAAAATCCATCTGCAGCGGGATCGCCATCTGCGTTGGCCCATCTGTCAGACAACAAACGGATTAAGTACAGATTGGTCTGCACACCAACGGTCTTGGATGGCCTGCGGTGGTAGGAGTTTTACCTCCACCACCGCAGCCCACCACACTGGGTGCCACACAATGTGGCACCCAATTTTTTGCAATTACGCTGCGATGGTTTGTGTGTCCACGCGGACACCAATACCCATCGTGGACGAAACTGCCACCTTCTTCAGGTAAACACCCTTGCTGGAAGCAGGCTTGGCCTTGACCAACGCATCCACCAGTGCAGCCAGGTTGCCCTGCAGCTTGTCGGACTCGAACGAACGCAGACCGATGGTGCCGTGCACGATACCGGCCTTGTCGACACGGAATTGCACTTGGCCAGCCTTGGCGTTCTTCACAGCGGTTGCGACGTCTGGCGTCACGGTGCCCACCTTGGGGTTAGGCATCATGCCGCGTGGGCCGAGGATCTGGCCCAGTGCACCCACGACACGCATGGCGTCAGGGGCAGCGATCACGACATCGAAAGGCATGTCACCGGCCTTGACCATCGCGGCCAGGTCGTCCATACCCACGATGTCAGCGCCAGCAGCCTTGGCTTCTTCCGCCTTGGCACCTTGTGCGAACACTGCGACACGCTTGGTCTTGCCAGTGCCATTGGGCAGCACAACGGCGCCACGCACGACCTGGTCAGACTTCTTTGCATCAATGCCGAGCTGAACAGCCACGTCGATGGACTCATCGAACTTGGCAGTTGCAGCTTCCTTGACCAGCGCCAGAGCGTCGGCCAATGCGTACAACTTGGTGGTTTCGACTTTGCCTTGCAGGGCTTTTTGTTTTTTCGTGAGCTTGGCCATTTAGATGCCCTCCACATTCACGCCCATCGAACGGGCAGAACCAGCCAAAGTACGAATGGCAGCGTCGATACTGGCGGCATTCATGTCCTTGAACTTGGTCTTGGCGATTTCTTCCAGCTGTTCGCGGGTGATCTTGCCAACCTTGTCGGTGTGTGGACGGGCAGAACCCTTGTCCAGCTTGATAGCCTTCTTGATCAAGGTCGTCGCTGGTGCGGTCTTGATGATGAAGGTGAAGCTCTTGTCTGCATAAGCCGTGATAACGACAGGCAGTGGCAGACCTGGCTCGACACCTTGGGTCTGGGCGTTAAACGCCTTGCAGAACTCCATGATGTTGAGGCCACGTTGACCCAGTGCTGGGCCGATAGGGGGGGATGGGTTGGCCTTGCCTGCTGGGACTTGCAGCTTGACAAAACCGACGATTTTTTTCGCCATTTGTTTACTCCTTGCGGGTGGTAACGCCGAACTGCTGCACCACGCAACACCTCTGGCTCCCCGGGGTTAACGACTCTCTCTGATCAGTTCATGCCGAGTCGAAAAAAGCATGAACCCAAATTTTCACAACAAACCTGAAAGATCAGGTCTTCTCGATCTGGCTGAACTCCAGCTCAACCGGTGTCGAGCGGCCAAAAATCATGACCGACACACGCACCTTGCTCTTTTCGTAGTTGACCTCTTCGACCGAACCATTGAAGTCGGTGAAAGGGCCTTCCTTGACACGCACAAACTCACCCACAATAAATTCCACTTTGTGGCGTGGCTTGTCGGTGCCTTCTTGCATCTGGCTGACGATTTTTTGCACTTCGTCTTCGGAGATAGGTGCCGGGCGATTTTTCGCACCACCGACAAAACCCGTCACCTTGCTGGTGTGTTTCACCAAGTGCCACGTGTCGTCGTCCATCACCATCTCGACAAACACATAACCGGGGAACAAACGGCGCTCGGTTGTCTTGCGCTGGCCGTTCTTGACCTCAACCACTTCTTCGGTCGGCACCAGGATGCGACCAAACTTGGTATCCATCCCGCTACGGGCGATACGTTCAACGATGTTGCGTTCAACCGCTTTTTCCATGCCCGAATAGGCATGCACGATGTACCAACGCAGATCGGGATTCACCGCCGGGGCTGGCGCAGCGGCGGGCGACACATCTGCATCGAAGTTTTCTACAGCATCGGTCATTATTTTCTCCAGCCCAGAATCAGGTCGTAGAACACCCACTCGAGCGTCTTGTCTGTCAGCCACAGAAACAGCGCCATGACCACCACAAAAGCGAACACATACAAGGTGACCTGCGTCGCCTCTTTGCGCGTGGGCCAGACCACCTTTTTGACTTCACGCCAGGCGTCACGCCCAAACGCAATCAGCTGGCGACCGGATTCGGAAGTGGTGAACACCGCCACCGCCGCCACCAGACACACGATCAATGCACTCCACTGGGCCAGCGATCCACGCGACGACAGAAAATAGAAGGCCACCAAAGCGCCCAGCACCAAAGCACCCGCCGCAACGAGCTTTGCCTTGTCAGCGCCGGTGCTGACGGTTTCAACTTGCGAACTGGCCATAGTGGGCTATATCCTGCGTTTCAAAACTTCAAACCAATGGCACCCCTTGAGACGCCGAAGCCCACCAGGTCATGGTGGGCTTTTTGCAGGCCTCTCAACCAGAGAAACCCGTCTATTCCGCTGTAGCTTTATCTACAAGCTGCCACAAAGGTGGCAGGGGCAGTAGGAATCGAACCTACAACCTTCGGTTTTGGAGACCGACGCTCTGCCAATTGAGCTATACCCCTCCGGAATTACGCAATAACCTTGGCAACCACACCGGAGCCGACCGTCTTGCCGCCTTCGCGGATGGCGAAGCGCAGGCCTTCTTCCATGGCGATGGGGTTGATCAGCTTGACCGTGATGGACACGTTGTCACCTGGCATGACCATTTCCTTGCCTTCTGGCAGTTCGATGGCGCCGGTCACGTCGGTCGTACGGAAGTAGAACTGAGGACGGTAGTTGTTGAAGAAGGGCGTGTGACGGCCGCCTTCGTCCTTGCTCAGCACGTAGACTTCTGCGGTGAAGTGGGTGTGTGGCTTGATGGAGCCGGGCTTGCACAGCACTTGGCCGCGTTGCACGTCTTCACGCTTGGTGCCGCGCAGCAGCACGCCAACGTTGTCGCCTGCTTGACCTTGGTCGAGCAGCTTGCGGAACATTTCCACGCCGGTGCAGGTGGTCTTCTGGGTGGCAGCGATACCAACGATTTCGATTTCTTCGCCGACTTTGATGACGCCGCGCTCAACTGCGCCGGTCACCACGGTGCCGCGTCCGGAGATCGAGAACACGTCTTCCACAGGCATCAGGAAGGCACCGTCCACTGCGCGCTCTGGCGTGGGGATGTAGGTGTCCAGGGCTTCTGCCAGCTTCATGATGGCCTCTTCACCCAGAGGACCCTTGTCGCCTTCGAGGGCCAGCTTGGCGGAGCCGTGGATGATGGGGGTGTCGTCGCCTGGGAATTCGTATTTGTCCAGGAGTTCGCGCACTTCCATTTCAACGAGTTCGAGCAGTTCGGCGTCGTCGACCATGTCGCACTTGTTCAGGAAAACGATGATGTAGCCCACACCCACTTGGCGCGCCAGCAGGATGTGTTCGCGGGTCTGGGGCATGGGGCCGTCAGCAGCGGAGCAGACCAGGATGGCGCCGTCCATTTGTGCAGCACCCGTGATCATGTTCTTCACATAGTCGGCGTGGCCTGGGCAGTCGACGTGTGCGTAGTGGCGGTTGGCGGTTTCGTATTCGACGTGGGCGGTATTGATGGTGATACCGCGGGCCTTTTCTTCAGGCGCTGCGTCGATGTCGGCGTAGTTTTTGGCTTCGCCGCCGAACTTGGCAGACAGAACCGTTGCGATGGCAGCGGTCAGCGTGGTCTTACCGTGGTCGACGTGACCGATGGTACCCACGTTGACGTGTGGCTTGGTTCGCGTGAACTTTTCTTTTCCCATTTTTTCGACTCCGAAAAAAATCTAGATTGATAAACAGAAACACGGCGCAACCACCGGGGACGCACCCGAAAACTGGTGCCCTTTGCGGGAATCGGACCCGCGACCTCTCCCTTACCAAGGGAGTGCTCTACCACTGAGCCAAAAGGGCATGAAGCCTGTAAACAGACCCCTGAAAACTTATTTCACCAAAAAACCAACACGAACGCATGGAGCGGGAGACGGGAATCGAACCCGCGTCATTAGCTTGGAAGGCTAGGGTTCTACCATTGAACTACTCCCGCATCGGGTGAAATTCTCATCCGGTGCGAACTGCGCCCAGCCTTTTTAGACCTACGCAACGTTCACGCTCTGCCTGCAATTCGTCGCTGGTGGAGAGGGCTGGATTCGAACCAGCGTACTCGTAAGAGGGCAGATTTACAGTCTGCTGCCATTAACCACTCGGCCACCTCTCCAGCGAACCTCGAAATATAGCACAACTTTTTGACGAAACTATCTGGCACGCACATTTTCCGGCGGCAAAGTGTCTTTTTGCTGCGCCGTCACACACCTTCCTGCCCGGCCTTGCCCGCATCAGTATGGGCTTCACGCCACGCGCGGGCCTGCGAAAAATGCCCACAACCGATAAAAGGCACGGGCGGGCGCTGCGCCGACAAGGGGGATGGATGGTTGGCCGTCAGCACTTTGTGGCGCTGCGCATCGATCAGCGGGCGTTTGCTTTGCGCATGGGCACCCCACAGCATAAAAACAGTGGGCTGGGCAACGTCCGACACATGGCGGATCACCGCGTCGGTCAGCACCTCCCAGCCGCGCCCGGCGTGGCTGGCGGGCTGCGCCTCCTCCACCGTCAAGCAGGTGTTGAGCAGCAGCACGCCATTACGCGCCCATTTCACCAGGCTGCCGCCGGGCTGTGGAAACGGAGGCGGCGCAGTGCCCAGGTCACGCTGCAGCTCCTTGAAGATATTGCGCAGCGACGGCGGGATCGCCACCCCCGGCGCCACAGAAAAAGCCAGCCCTTCGGCCTGCCCGCGCCCGTGGTACGGGTCTTGGCCCAGTATCACCACCCGCACCTGCTCGGGCGGTGTCAGCGCCAGCGCCCGCAGCGGTTGCGGCGGGAAGATGGTGGCACCAGCCGTCAGCCGCTCCCCCAGAAACGCCTGCAACTTCACCCCAGCCGCAGACGCAAAAAACCCATCGACCAGCGGCTGCCAGCCCGCGGCCACGGGCCAGGCAACCGGGTCGCAGGCAACAAGCTGATCGGCCTCCGGCGCTGATGGATAGGTCATGGTCAGCTATCTTTTTTGAAAACGACTTACGCAAAACATGCTTAAGCAAAGCGATTGCACATGGCAGGCAGTCTTTGTGCATCCTTGTTTGCGTAAGTCCTATTGAAGTTAATCAGGCAAACAACTCGGCCAGCGCCAGACCCGGATCTTCGGCCCGCATAAACGCTTCACCGACCAGAAACGCATGCACACCGGCAGTGCGCATACGCTGCACGTCGGCCTGGTTCAGGATGCCGGACTCGGTCACCAGCAAGCGGTCTGCAGGCACCCCGGCCAGCATGCCCAGCGTGGTGTCCAGCGTGACCTCAAACGTGCGCAGGTTGCGGTTGTTGATGCCAACCAGCGGCGTGCGCAGCCGCAGCGCCCGGTCCAGCTCGGCCTGGTCGTGTACTTCGACCAGCACAGCCATGTCCAAGCTATGGGCTATGGCTTCCAGCTCGGCCATCTGGGCGTCGTCCAGACAGGCAGCGATCAGCAAAATGCAGTCAGCGCCCATTACGCGGGATTCGTACACCTGGTACGCGTCCACGATGAAGTCCTTGCGCAGCACCGGCAGGTCACACGAGGCCCGCGCCTGTTTCAGAAAGTCCACACTGCCCTGGAAGAACTGCTGGTCGGTCAGCACCGACAAACAGGCCGCGCTGACCTTGCCGTCGCCTTCGGCATAACTTTGGGCAATGTCGGCGGGGATGAAATCGGCGCGCAACACACCCTTGCTCGGGCTGGCCTTCTTGACCTCGGCAATCACGGCGGCCTGGCCGGCTGCGATCTTGGAGCGCATGGCGCCGACAAAGTCACGCGTCAGCACACGCGACTCAGCGTCGGCCCGCACCGCAGCAAGGGGTTTGCGCTTTTGGGCGGCGGCGATTTCGGTGCGTTTGACGGCGATGATCTGGTTCAGGATGTCGGACATGGTTTTTTAACTTTCATGAGTGGTGACGCCCCGGATGATGAAACACGCCGCGTGAGGTGGGCGAGTCGCCAGGGCACCCGTGGAACTGGCTTTGCCAGGCCACTGGGTGCGCCCCCTTGAGGGGGAGGCGCCGAAGGCGCTTCGGGGGTGTTTCACATTAACTCGCGTGTTTCTGGGAAAAGGCAATCAGCTGGTCGAGCTTCTGCCGCGCCGCTCCTGATTCGATAGCTTTACGCGCAAGCTGCACGCCCGCCAGCATCGAATCGGCCACATTGGCGGCGTACAGCGCGGCACCGGCATTCAGGATCACGATGTCACGCGCCGCGCCGCCGTCGTTGTCCAGCACACCCAGCAGCATGCTGCGCGACTGCTCGGGTGTCTCGACCTTGAGCGCGCGGTTGCTGGCCATGGCCATACCAAAGTCTTCGGGGTGGATTTCGTATTCGCTGACCTGGCCGTCTTTCAGCTCACCCACCAGCGTGGCGGCACCCAGGCTCACTTCGTCCATGCCGTCGCGGCCATAGACCACCACGGCGTGTTCGGCGCCCAGGCGCTGCAACGCACGCACCTGGATACCCACCAGATCGGGGTGGAACACGCCCATCAGGATGTTGGGCGCGTCGGCAGGGTTGGTCAGCGGGCCGAGGATGTTGAAGATGGTCTTGATGCCCAGCTCTTTGCGCACCGGGGCGACGTTTTTCATCGCCGGGTGGTGGTTGGGGGCAAACATGAAGCCGATGCCGACCTCGGCCACACTTTGCGCAATGGCTGCGGGCGACAGATTGATGTTGATACCCAGGCTCTCCAGCACGTCGGCGCTGCCCGATTTACTCGATACGCCACGTCCGCCGTGTTTGCTGATCTTGGCACCGGCTGCGGCCGCGACAAACATGGAGCAAGTGGAGATATTGAAGGTGTTGGAACCGTCACCGCCCGTGCCCACGATGTCCACCAGGTTTGCCTTGTCGGCCACGTGCACCTTGGTGGAAAACTCACGCATCACCTGGGCGGCGGCGGTGATTTCGCCGATGGACTCTTTCTTCACCCGCAGGCCGGTGATGAGCGCAGCCATCATCACGGGCGAGACATCACCCTTCATGATGAGCCGCACGATGTGCAGCATTTCATCGTGGAAGATTTCGCGGTGTTCGATGGTGCGCTGCAGTGCTTCCTGCGGGGTGATCTGGTGGCTTGGCACGGACGTATGGGGCATGGAGGCGACCTCAGTTTGAGCGAATGGGATTGTCAGAAAACGCCAGCTTCAGACCGAAGCCAACAAACAGCACACCGGCGACACGCTCCAGCCGGTGCAGGTGCTGCTGCACAGCGCCGATACGCTGCGCCACAGCCGCGGCCAGCAACGCCCAGCCGATGTTGACCCAGAGGCCATTGAAGTTGAACAGCAGCCCCAGTAGCACAAAAGCCAGCGTGGGATGGGCCGCACCGGGGGTGATGAACTGCGGCAAAAAGGCCAGGAAAAACAGCGCCACCTTGGGATTCAGCGCATTGGTCCAGAAGCCTTGCAGGAACACTTTTTTCAAGCTTTTTTGGCCTGCAGCGCCCGTATCACCTGCGCCAGCAGCTATCAAATCAGGAGTTTTGGCAGGCGCACGCGCCAGCAGCATCTGCAGCCCCACCCACACCAGGTAAGCCGCACCCAGCCACTTGAGCACGGTGAACGCGGTGGCCGAGGCATTCACCAGCGCACTGATGCCCACCGCTGCCGCAAAGATGTGCACAAAACACCCGGCGGTGATGCCCAGCGCCGCCACCACACCGGCCCGCGCGCCGGAGCGCAGGCTGTTGGCCAGGATGTAGAACACGTCCGGGCCCGGCGTGATGTTGAGCAGCAGCCCCGCGCCGATGAAGAGCGGCAGATGGTGCACACCCAGATCGGACGCCAGGGCTGTGAAATCCATCATGGCCGCGGGTCCAGGAAGTTCTTCAGCATGGCGTGGCCGTGTTCGGTCAGGATCGACTCGGGATGGAACTGCACACCTTCGATGTCCAGCGTCTTGTGGCGCACGCCCATGATTTCACCGTCGTCCGTCCACGCCGTCACCGCCAGCACCTCGGGGCAGGTGCTGCGTTCGATAGCCAGCGAGTGGTAGCGGTTGACGGTGAACTGCGTGGGCAGCCCGGCAAAAACGCCCTCTTGTGTGGTGGTGATGACACTGGTCTTGCCGTGCATCAGCGCCTGCGCGCGCAGGATGGTGCCGCCAAACGCCGCACCAATCGCCTGGTGCCCCAGGCACACCCCCAGAATGGGCAACTGGCCCGCAAAACGCTGGATGGCGGCGACCGAAATACCGGCCTCGGCAGGCGAACACGGCCCCGGCGAAATCACCAGCCGCTGCACCCCGGCCGCGATACGTTCTGCCACGCCGTCGAGCGTGATTTCGTCGTTGCGCACCACTTGCACGTCCGCGCCCAGTTCACCGAAGTACTGGACGATGTTGTAGGTGAAGCTGTCGTAGTTGTCGATCATCAGCAGTTGCATGGTCACTCCAAACCTTCTTCAACAAGTTCACTGGCGCGCAACACGGCGCGGGCCTTGGCTTCGGTTTCTTTCCATTCCAGCTCGGGCACCGAATCGGCCACCACACCGGCCGCAGCCTGCACATACAGCGTCTGGTTCTTGATGACACCGGTGCGGATGGTGATAGCCACGTCCATGTCGCCCGCGTAGCTGATGTAGCCACACGCGCCGCCGTACAAACCACGTTTGGTCGGCTCCAGCTGGTCGATGATTTCCATGGCGTGCACCTTGGGCGCGCCCGTCAAGGTGCCTG
>JAGOEY010000055.1:0-2984 GCA_017997515.1 Burkholderiaceae bacterium
CCTTTTCGCTGTAGTTATCGGCGTTGATGAAGGTCTTGAGCAGATGGATCGAGCTGATACCAATGATCGACAGGCCCAGTTTCACCTTGAGCACCGAGGCATTCACATGGCTCAGCCATTCGGGCTGGTCGCGGTGGCCATCGAGGTCGAGGCGGCTCACAAAGGTCTCGTAGCCACCCACGATCACCATGATCAGCAGGTTCGAGATCATCACCACGTCAATCAGCGCCAGCACCACCAGCATGATCACCGTTTCATTAAGCGAGGTGATGGGCGCTTCGGGCTTGTAGCCAATGGAGTTGATCAGCGCCTGCAAGGCGGTCTGATTGCCAAACGCGGCCTCCACCAGGTGGGTCAGTTCGACCAGAAAGTGCACCACATACACCGCCTGCGCAATGATCAGGCCCAGGTACAGCGGCAACTGCAGCCAGCGGCTGGCAAAGATCAGGCGGGGCAGGGGGCGCATGGGGGAAGTGCGTGCGGGTGTAGGGTCAGACATGGTGGGTACGGGTTTTCACGTAAAGCGCGATTTTAGATGCACGCTTGTTTGCCAATATCCTAGCGGTGCACTGTGCCAGCCTGGTGACAGTCAGTGGCGTGTAAGTGCCGCCGCCCACATTACGCGCAGATTCCATTGACCTGTATTCCATTAGGAGACAAAAACCATGAGCGTGTCCTCGTCCGCCATCGAATCCGTGCTGGTTGAAAACCGGGTGTTTCCGCCGTCTGACGCCATCGTCAAGGCTGCGCGTGTGTCTGGCATGGACGCGTACAACGCGTTGTGCGCAGAGGCCGAAAAAGACTTCAGCGGCTTCTGGGCCCGCCTGGCGCGCGAGAACGTGCTGTGGAACAAACCCTTCACCCAGACGCTGGACGAGTCCAACGCGCCGTTCTACCAGTGGTTTGCCGACGGTGAACTGAACGCCTCGGCCAACTGCCTGGACAAACACATGGGCACCCCGGTCGAAAACAAGACCGCCGTGATCTTTGAGGCCGACGACGGCACGGTGACCAAGACCACCTACAAAGAGCTGCTGGCGCGTGTGAGCCAGTTTGCCAACGCGCTCAAAGCCGCAGGCGTGCAAAAGGGCGACCGTGTGCTGGTCTACATGCCCATGACCCTCGAAGGTGTGATCGCCATGCAGGCCTGCGCCCGTATTGGCGCAACCCACAGCGTGGTGTTTGGCGGCTTCTCGGCCAAGGCGCTGAACGAACGCATCATTGACGCCGGTGCCGTGGCCGTCATCACCGCCAACTACCAGATGCGCGGCGGCAAGGAGCTGCCACTCAAAGCCATTGTGGACGACGGTATCGCCATGGGCGGCTGTGAGTCGGTTAAAACCGTGTTTGTGTACGAGCGCACGGCCACCGCCTGCAACATGGTTGCCGGGCGCGACAAAACGTTCACCGACGCCGTTGCGGGCCAAAGCAGTGAATGCCCGCCCGTGGCTGTGGGGGCCGAGCACCCGCTGTTTATCCTCTACACGTCGGGCTCCACCGGCAAACCCAAGGGTGTGCAGCACAGCACCGGTGGTTATTTGTTGTGGGCCAAACTCACGATGGACTGGACGTTTGACCTGCGCCCCGAAGATGTGTTCTGGTGCACGGCCGACATCGGCTGGATCACGGGCCACACGTATGTTGCCTACGGCCCGCTGGCGGCAGGTGCGACCCAGATCATTTTTGAAGGCATCCCCACCTTCCCGAACGCAGGCCGTTTCTGGCAAATGATCGAGAAACACAAATGCTCGATCTTCTACACCGCACCCACGGCCATCCGCTCGCTCATCAAGGCGGCGGAAAGTGACGCTGCCGTGCACCCAGACCGCTCGGACCTGAGCAGCCTGCGCATCCTCGGTTCGGTGGGTGAGCCCATCAACCCCGAGGCCTGGATGTGGTACTACAAAAACGTGGGCCACGAGCGTTGCCCCATCGTCGACACCTTCTGGCAGACGGAAACCGGCGGCCACATGATGACGCCGCTGCCAGGTGCCACACCCCTCGTGCCCGGCAGCTGCACGCTGCCACTGCCCGGCATCATGGCCGCCATCGTGGACGAAACCGGCAACGACCTGCCCAACGGTTCGGGCGGCATGCTGGTGGTCAAACGCCCCTGGCCGTCGATGATCCGCACCATCTGGAACGACCCCGAGCGTTTCAAGAAAAGTTACTTCCCCGAAGAAATGGGCGGCACGATTTACCTGGCCGGCGACGGCGCAGTGCGCAGTGCCGACCGGGGTTACTTCCGTATCACCGGCCGTATCGACGACGTGCTGAACGTGTCCGGCCACCGCATGGGCACGATGGAAATCGAATCCGCGCTGGTGTCCAAGACCGACCTGGTGGCCGAAGCCGCCGTGGTGGGCCGCCCGGACGACCTGACCGGTGAAGCCATCTGTGCCTTCGTGGTGCTGAAGCGCTCGCGCCCCAGCGGTGACGAAGCCAAGGCCATCGCCAAAGAGCTGCGCGACTGGGTTGCCAAGGAAATCGGCCCGATCGCCAAGCCCAAGGACATTCGTTTTGGCGAGAACCTGCCCAAGACCCGCTCCGGCAAGATCATGCGCCGTCTGCTGCGCTCCATTGCCAAGGGTGAGGCGGTGACGCAGGACACTTCCACGCTGGAGAACCCGGCTATCCTGGATCAACTGGGCCAGGCTTACTGAGTTTTGCTCTGTTTTTGATAGCTGCTTGCGCCCGCTGAATGGGCGCTATAGGCATAAAATGCTTAAAAACCCGCCTGAACAAGGCGGGTTTTTTTGTGGGTACGGGCAGGTGTGACAAAGGCGCGCGGTCGTGGGGGAGAATGCACGTTTACGTTCGTGTCCATCACAAGGAGGCTGCATGCACATTCGCACCATCATCATTTCCCTCATCGTCCTGGCGACTGCTGCCCTGGCTGCGCTGAACTGGGGGGCGCTGTCTGCGCCGTCCACCATCAACTTCGGGGTCACGACCATGGAGGCTCCGCTGGGCCTCATCATGCT
>JAGOEY010000055.1:3084-8876 GCA_017997515.1 Burkholderiaceae bacterium
CAGCCAAAGCTGTAATAAGAAATTGTTTCATCGTGAAATTTCCGTGCATTCGGTTACATTGTTGGTCTGTGATTGTAGGGTTTCGCTTGCGCAGGCAAAACCCCGGGGTGTTTGGCGCACCAGGAGAATAAACATGTTTTTACTCGTAATCGGCCTGATTTTGCTGGCTTTGAAGGTGCTGGAGCTGGGGCCCGTGGCCAGCTGGAGCTGGTACGTGATTGCTGCGCCTTTTCTGCTGACCGTTGCGTGGTGGGCCTGGGCCGACTCCATGGGTTACACCAAACGCAAAGAGATGGAAAAGATGGACAAGCGCAAGCAGGACCGCATCGACAAACACAAAGAAGCCATGGGGATCACACCCAAAAAGCCACACTGAGCTTCGCACTGAATTCATACATAAAAAAGCCCGCAGCGCTGACGCTGCGGGCTTTTTTTGCTATGAAGCTTGAAACCTGGTTCAGTAGTCGTCCAGCACCGCTCCCTTGCTGGCGGTGGATGCGTTGTTCGCAAACTTCGCCTGCACGCCACGGGTGTAACGTGGCTTGGGCGCCGTCCATGCCTGGCGGCGCTTTTCGATGGTGGCGTCGTCCACGTGTAACTCGAGCAGCAGCTTGCGTGCGTCGATGGTGATCGAGTCGCCTTCCTGCACAAACGCAATCGTGCCACCGGCGGCGGCTTCAGGTGCCACGTGGCCGACCACCATGCCCCAGGTGCCGCCAGAGAAACGACCGTCGGTGATCAGGCCGACCGACTCGCCCAGGCCGGCGCCGATCAGCGCGCCCGTGGGCGCCAGCATTTCGGGCATGCCGGGGCCACCCTTGGGGCCGAGGTAACGCAGCACCATCACGTCGCCCGCGACGATCTTGCCGGCCAGGATGGCGGCGAGTGCGGATTGCTCGTCGTCGAACACACGGGCCGGGCCGGTGATGACGGGGTTCTTCAGGCCCGTGATCTTGGCCACGGCACCTTCGGGCGACAGGTTGCCCTTGAGAATGGCCAGGTGGCCTTCGTCGTACATGGGGTTGGTGATCGGGCGGATCACGTCCTGGTCTGCGCGCAGCGCGGGCACGCTAGCCAGGTTTTCGGCAATGGTCTTGCCGGTGATGGTGATGCAGTCGCCATGCAGCAGGCCTGCGTCGAGCAGCACCTTCATCACAGCAGGAATGCCGCCGGCCTTGTGCAGGTCGACTGCCAGGTACTTGCCGCTGGGCTTCAGGTCACAAATGACGGGCACTTTCTTGCGCATACGCTCGAAGTCGTCGATGGTCCAGTCCACGCCCGCCGTGTGGGCGATGGCCAGGAAGTGCAGCACCGCGTTGGTCGAGCCGCCGGTGGCCATGATGACCGCCACCGCGTTCTCGATCGACTTCTTGGTGACGATGTCGCGTGGCTTCAGGTCATTCTTGATCGCCTCGATCAGCACCTTGGCCGATTCCTTGGCCGAGTTCTGCGTCTCGTCGTGTGGGTTCGCCATGGTGGACGAGTAGGGCAGGCTCATGCCCAGCGCCTCGAACGAGCTGGACATGGTGTTGGCGGTGTACATGCCGCCGCACGAGCCGGTGCCGGGGATGGCGCGGCGTTCGATCTCGGTCAGGTCTTCGTCGCTCAAGTTGCCGGCGGCGTTCTGGCCCACGGCCTCAAACACGCTCACGATGTTCAGGTCCTGGCCCTTGTAGCGGCCCGGCAGGATGGTGCCGCCGTACACGTAGATCGCCGGTACGTTGGCGCGCAGCATGCCCATCATGCCGCCCGGCATGTTCTTGTCGCAGCCGCCGACCACCAGCACGCCGTCCATCCACTGGCCGCCGACACAGGTCTCGATGCAGTCGCTGATGACTTCGCGGCTGACCAGCGAATACTTCATGCCTTCGGTGCCCATGGCCATGCCGTCCGAGATGGTGGGCGTGCCGAACACCTGGGCGTTGCCGCCAGCCTCTTCGATGCCGGCAATGGCCGCGTCGGCCAGCTTCTGCAGGCCGCTGTTACACGGCGTGATGGTGCTGTGGCCGTTGGCCACACCGACCATGGGCTTCTTGAAGTCGCCCTCCTGGTAGCCCATGGCGTAGTACATCGAGCGGTTGGGCGCGCGCGACTTGCCTTCGGTGATGTTGGCCGAACGGCGGTTGATCTGGATCGGTTTCGTTTCCATGGGACGTCTCTCGTGGGTGCCCGGTGGGTGGGCGGTGATGGATTTTTTGCAGCCAGAAGTATGCGCCGAGCAGAAAATGCTTTCCAATCTATTTTTTAGTGCCTATTAATTCATTTGAAGTATGAGAGAGATCGAGCTCCGGCTGTGGCGCCAGTTCGCCACCCTGGCCGAGGAACTGCACTTTGGCCGCGCCGCTGCACGCCTGCACATGACCCAACCACCGTTGACACAGGCCATCGTGCAGCTGGAAAAACTGCTGGGTGTACGCCTGTTTGACCGCACCAAACGCAGCGTGGCTCTCACGGCCACGGGCCAGGCGCTGCTGCCCGAGGTGCTGGAGTTGCTGGCCCGTGCGCAGGCGCTGCCCGAACATGCTCGCGCCGCTGCGGCGGGTGAGCTGGGGCGGCTGCGGCTGGCCTTTGTGTCCACCGTGGGGTTTGCGCTGCTGCCGCAGTGGTTGCGCGGCTTTCGGGCGCTGTACCCCCAGGTACGCGTGGAGTTGACCGAGGCCACGGGTGACGTGCAGTTGCAGGCGTTTGCAGGTGATGAAATTGACGCCGGTTTTATGCTGCATGCGACAGGTTTTGCGCCCGCTGGCCTGGCGCGGCACCGCATCGCGCAGGAGCCGCTGGTGCTGGCGCTGCCGGAGCAGCATCCCCTGGCCGCTGCGCAGGTGTTGACGCTGGACGCCGTGCTGGCGGAACCGCTGGTGATCTTCCCGCGCCGCATCGTGCCGTCGCTGTTTGACGCGATTTTTGCGCTGTACCACGCGGCCGGGCACTCACCCCAGGTGGCACAGGAGGCCATCCAGATGCAGACCATCGTGAACCTGGTCTCCGCGGGTTTGGGTGTGGCCTGGGTGCCCGAAAGTGTGCGGCAGTTCCAGCGGCCCGGTGTGGTGTACCGGGCGCTGGGCAGGCAGGGCGCTGGGGGCAAGGGCTTGGCGGTACCGGGCTGCGAGACCAGCCTGGTGTGGCGCGAGGGCAGCCCGAGCCCGTCGCTGGAGCGTTTTATCGGCTTTGTGCGGGAAACGCCATAACGCTATATTTTTTATAGCTTTATGCGCTTGTGTCTATTGCGCTGGAGGCCAATTTTGCTTGAAATCAGCCTCGCTGTGAGGCGCCGGCAGGGCTTAGCCCACTGTCCCGGTTTGTGACTGCAGGTAGTTCTGCAGGCCCACTTTGTCGATCAGGCCGATTTGTTTTTCCAGCCAGTAGGCGTGGTCTTCCTCGGTGTCGCGCAGCTGCACCAGCAGGATGTCGCGGCTCACATAGTCGCCCACACTTTCACACAGGGCCATACCTTCGCGCAGCGCGGCGCGCACCTCGTATTCGGTGGCCAGGTCTTTCTGCAGCATCTCGGGCACCGTCTCGCCGGGGGTGAAGGGGTTGGGGCGCATGTCGGGGCGGCCACCCAGCATCAGGATGCGGCGCAGCAGCGCGTCGGCGTGCTGGGTTTCTTCCTGCATCTCGTGGTCGAGGCGGGTGAAGAGTTTGGTGAAACCCTGGTCTTCGTAGATGCGCGAATGGGCGAAATACTGGTCGCGTGCCGCCAGCTCGCCGCGCAGCAAAACCTTGAAGTAGTCGATGACCTGTGTGTTGCCCTGCATGGTGGGTTCCTCTTGTTGTTTTTGAATGGGCGAAGTATGGCGCGAACCCGGCCCTTTGGGGGGAATGCCCCCGGCGATGCGCTCTGCATACGTACTGGCATCAGAAGTGTTCGTATTTCAGTGGCACGACGCGTGTGCCTGTAACAGCCCTCGGGGCGCAGGTCGATTCTGTTAATGTCGCTTCCATTTTTCGAGGGGAACCCCATGGCGGTTGAAGGCAGTGCAGGTGATCTGCTCAATGTGGTGGTCCTGCTGGGTGCGGCCGTGGTGGCGGTGCCTTTGTTCAAGAAGCTGGGGCTGGGCTCGGTGCTGGGGTACCTGGCCGCCGGGCTGGCGATCGGGCCGTTTGGCTTCGGTGTGTTCACCGATGCGCAAAGCATCCTGCACGTGGCCGAGCTGGGTGTGGTGATGTTCTTGTTCGTGATCGGGCTGGAGATGCAGCCCTCGCACCTGTGGGCGCTGCGACGCCAGATATTTGGGCTGGGCAGCCTGCAGTGCCTGGTCTGTGGCGTGCTGCTGACGCTGGTGGGTATTGCGTTTGGTTTCTCTCTGCCCGTGTCGTTTGTCAGTGCCATGGGTTTTGTGCTGACCTCCACCGCCATCGTCATGCAGTTGCTGGGTGAACGTGGCGACATCGCTGCACCGCGTGGCCAGCGTATGGTGTCCATCCTGTTGTTTGAAGACCTGCTGATCGTGCCTTTGCTGGCCATCGTGGCCTTCATCGCGCCGCCCGCGCTGGATGCGCAGGCGGTCATTCGTCGCGCTGGGGTGTGATTGGTCTGGCCCTGGGGGTGCTGGCTTTGCTGGTGGCGGCGGGTGTGTGGCTGCTGAACCCGCTGTTCCGCGTGCTGGCCAATGCCAAGGCGCGCGAGGTGATGACGGCTGCCGCGTTGCTGGTGGTGCTGGGTGCGGCTTTGCTGATGCAGGTGGGCGGTTTGTCGATGGCCATGGGGGCCTTCCTGGCCGGTGTGCTGTTGTCCGAGTCCACCTTCCGCCACCAGCTGGAGGCCGACATCGAGCCCTTCCGGGGCCTGCTGCTGGGGCTGTTTTTCCTGGGTGTGGGCATGTCGCTGGACCTGGCCGTGGTGGCCAGCAACTGGCAGCTGATCGTGGCGGGTGTGTTGGCGCTGATGGCGACCAAAGCCCTGTGTATCTACGCCGTGGCCCGGCTGGCCAAAAGCACGCACGCCGACGCCCTGGACCGCGCCGTGCTGATGGCGCAAGGCGGCGAGTTTGCCTTTGTGCTGTTCGCTGCGGCCTTGGGCGCACGGGTGATCGACCCCACCGTCAACGCCAACATGACGGCGATTGTGGTGCTGTCGATGGCACTTACGCCGCTGGTGGTGCTGGTGCACGGGCGTTTTGCGGGCGCGGGTGAAGTGTCCATGGACGGGGTGGAGGCCGCCCACGACAGCCAGGCCAATGTGCTGGTCATCGGCTTTGGCCGTGTCGGGCAGATCGCCAGCCAGGGTGTGATTGCCCGGGGCGCGTCGCTCACGGTGATCGACAACGACACCCAAGTCATCCGCGACGCCGAGGCCTACCTGGGCTTCAAGGTTTATTACGGCGACGGGGCACGCGCCGAGGTGTTACACGCGGCCGGTGCCCACAAGGCCTGCGCGATCCTGGTGTGTGTGGACGACAAAACCGCCGCCACACGGATCGCCGAAAACGCCAAGGCTTTGTGCCCCCAGGCGCGTGTGCTGGTGCGGGCGTTTGACCGCGAACACGCGCTGGAGCTGTTCAAGACCGGGGCTGTGGATTACCTGGTGCGCGAAACCTTCGAGTCGTCCATGGCGCTGGGCCGCTAGGCAGTGCTGGCCACGGGAGCCACGCCGGAAGAGGCCGACGCCGTGATGGACGACTTGCGCCGCCTGGACGCAGAGCGTTTTGACCTCGAAGTGGCAGGTGACGCATTTGCGGGCCGTGCCTTGTTGAAGGGCCATCTGCGCAAAAGAGACAGCGGAGACGCCAGCACCGCAGCTGCTGGGCGTTAGGGCAACGCTGAACAAGTCCCTCGCGTGCCGCGCATCC
>JAGOEY010000297.1 GCA_017997515.1 Burkholderiaceae bacterium
TAGTCCAGTCGCCATCCCACGTTTTTGGCATAGGCCTGGCCCCGGTTGCTCCACCATGTGTACGCCGTGTCAGTGGCGGTGGGCTGCAGCTGACGGTAAACGTCAACCAGACCGCCGGTTACATCAGTTGTTTGCAACAGTTTTGTCATCCAGTCGCGTTCTTCGGGCAGGAAACCGCTGTTTTTCTGGTTGCTTTTCCAGTTTTTCAGGTCAATTTGCTGGTGGGCGATGTTGATATCGCCGCACAGAATGAACTCCCGGGTTGCCTTGAGCTGCATCAGATGAGGGTGGAATTCAGCCAGAAAACGGAACTTGGCCAACTGGCGTTCTTCGCCTGACGAGCCGCTGGGAAAGTAGCAGCTGATGACCGAAAACTTGCGCTCGGGGGTGTCGAAGCGCGTTTCGATGTAACGCCCTTCGGCGTCGAATTCTTCGCAGCCGTACCCGACGATGACGTCGCTGGGCGCGTGCCGGGTGTAGATGCCCACACCCGAATAGCCCTTTTTCTGGGCGAAGTGAAAGTGGCCCTTCAAGCCCGCGAGCTGCTCGAAGCGGTTGGCCATGTCGGGGGCCTGGGCCTTGATTTCCTGCACACAAATACAATCGGGCGCCGTGGCTGCAATCCAGGCTTCGACCCCTTTGGTCGTGGCGGAACGGATGCCGTTGAGGTTGAGGCTGGTTAACTTGAACAAGGATTTCTCCATGGTGGTTGAACACGTGCAGCCAGAGGCGCAGGACGCTCTGGCGCAGGATTTTGTGCAGTTTGCGGTGGACTCCGGCGTGCTGCGGTTTGGTGATTTCAAGACCAAGGCCGGTCGCATGAGCCCGTACTTTTTTAATGCCGGGCTGTTCGACGACGGCGCAAAGCTGGGCCGGCTTGCTGCATTTTATGCACGCCGCATCATGGACAGCGGTATCGAATTCGACATGGTCTTCGGGCCTGCGTACAAGGGTATTCCGCTGGGCGCAGCCGTGGTGATCGAGTTGGCGCGGCTGGGCCGCAATGTACCGTTTGCCTACAACCGCAAGGAAGCCAAAGACCACGGCGAAGGCGGCTCGCTGGTCGGTGCGCCGCTCAAGGGCCGGGTGCTGATTGTGGACGACGTGATGTCGGCGGGCACGGCCGTGCGGGAGTCCATCGCCCTGATCCAGGCGGCGGGGGCCACGCCCCATGCCGTGGCCATTGCGCTGGACCGGCAGGAGATGGCGACCGAAAACGGCCAGGACGTAGCCCACAGCGCCGTGCAGTATGTGCGCAGCCATTTGGGCATGCAGGTTTGCACGATTGCGAAGCTGGCAGACTTATTGCAGTATTTGTTACAAAGTGGCGATGGCGGGCTGGGTGGCCACCATGCGCGGGTGCTGGCCTACCGCCAGCGGTACGGAGTCACAGAAGGATAAATGTGAGCGGCTGGCAATGGACGGGTCTTCCCTCTGGCGTGCTGGGTGTGGTGCTGTGTGGTGCAGCGGGGCTGTCTGCGGCCCAGAGCATTTACACCTGTATTGACAACAAGGGCCGCAGGCTCACCCATGACCGCCCCATTGCCGAATGTGCCGACCGCGAGCAGCGCGAGTTGTATTCCAACGGCTCGGTCAAACGCTCCATCGGCCCGTCGCTGACCGAGCGCGAGGCCGATCTGGAGGAGCAACGCCAGCGCAAGGACGCTGAAGACCGCTCCCGTGTCACCGAAGCACGGCGGCGCGACCGGGCGCTGCTCACCCGTTACCAGAATGTGGCTGCCCATGACGCCGAACGGGCCGATGCCCTGCGCCAGGTGGATGATGTCATGGCTTTTGGCTTCAAACGTTTGGCCGACCTGGAGCAGCAGCGCACACGCCTGGATGCCGAGTTTGAGTTCTACAAACACGACCCCAGCACCGTGCCGCCCCAACTGAAGCAAAAAGCCGCTGCACATGCGGCTGATGTGGCCACACAGCGCCGCTTTATTGCCGACCAGGAGCTGGAGAAAAAACGGGTGAATGCGCGTTTTGATGCCGAGCTGGCGCGGCTGAAACAGCTGTGGGGCCAGCAGAGCAGCGCAACGCCATAAGGCTCGGGCTGCCCAAGCACGGAGGCGGGGTTTTTCACCCCGCGCCACATCAAGCCAATTTCTTTTTGAGCAGCTCGTTGACCTGGCCCGGGTTGGCCTTGCCTTTGCTGGCCTTCATGACCTGGCCCACCAAAGCGTTGAAGGCTTTGTCCTTGCCTGCGCGGTACTGGGCAATATTGTCGGCATTGGTCGCCAACACGCCGTCAATGATCGCCTCCAGCGCGCCGGAGTCGTTCATTTGTTTCAGACCCAGGCTGTCGATCAGGGCATCCACATCGGTGCCAGTGCCAGACCACAGCGCGTCAAACACCTGTTTGGCCGCGTTGTTGGAGATGGTGTTGTCGGCAATCCGTGTGATGAGCTGACCCAGTTGCGCTGCGTTGACCGGGGCGTGGGCGATGTCGGCAGATTCACCGCTGTTGAGCCTGCGTGACAGCTCACCCATGATCCAATTGCTGGCCAGCTTGGCTTGGCCGCTGGTCTGCGCCGCCGTCTCGAAGTACGCGGCCATGGCCTTGTTCTGCGTGAGAGTCGTCGCGTCGTATTCAGGCAGACCGTAGTCAGCCACAAAACGCGCCGCCATGACCCGTGGCAACTCCGCCATTTCGGACCGCACCCGTTCCACCCATTCGGGCGCAATCACCAGCGGTGGCAGGTCCGGGTCGGGGAAGTAGCGGTAGTCCGCGGCATCTTCTTTGGTGCGCATGGCGCGGGTTTC
>JAGOEY010000056.1 GCA_017997515.1 Burkholderiaceae bacterium
CGCCACATACAAATGCATGTGAAACAGTAAAAATGCTAAGTGCCCCGGCGTTCCCCACATGTGCGCTTATCGGCCCACAGGCTGTAGGCGAAGAGCCATGCCTGTGCGCCCCAAAATGCACCGCCCAAAGAAAAAGCCACCTCGCGGTGGCTTTTTCAAGGAGTGAACCGAAAGATCAGTTCAGCGCCGTCTTCTTGCCGTCTTTGTAGACGTACAAAGTGATGGCGGGGTTCTTCAACTCGCCGTTAGGCTCAAAACCGATGGTGGTGGTCACGCCCTTGAAGTTGCTTTCCTTCAGCTTGGGGATATAGACCTTGGGGTCGATTGAGTTGGCGCGCTTCATGGCGTCAGCCAGCAGCATGGTCGCGTCATAGGTATAGGGGCTGTACACCTGGAACTGGTTGGGGTACTTGGCATCGTACTTGGCCTTCCAGGCGCTGCCGCCGGGCATCTTGGCCAGCGAAGCACCACCTTCAGCGCAGATCACGTTTTCCAGCGTCTTGGCACCAGCGGCCAGCTTGGCCACTTCGGAGGTGCAGATGCCGTCACCACCGAAGTACTTGACGTTGCTCAGACCCAGTTGCTCCATCTGGCGCAGCATGGGGCCGGCCTGGGGATCCATGCCGCCGTAGAAGATCGCATCGGGGGCCTTGGCCTTGATGGCAGTCAGGATGGCCATGAAATCGGTGGCCTTGTCTGTGGTGAATTGTTCGTCCACGATCTGCATGCCCTTGGCAGCAGCCGTCTTCTTGAACACGTCGGCAACACCTTGGCCGTAGGCAGTACGGTCGTCGATGATGGCGACTTTCTTCAGCTTCAGCGCGTCAGCCGCGTAGAACGCCAGGCCAGCGCCCAAGGCGTTGTCGTTGGCGATGATACGGTAGGTGGTGTTGTAGCCTGGCTTGGTCAGGTTGGGGTTGGTGGCTGCGCCCGTCACGTGGGGGATACCGCAGTCGTTGTACACCTTGGATGCAGGAATGGTGGTGCCGGAGTTCAGGTGACCCACCACGCCAGCGACCTTGGCGTCGCACAGTTTCTGTGCAGCAGCCGTGCCCTGTTTCGGGTCAGCTGCGTCGTCTTCAGCCTGCAGTTCGAACTTGATTTTTTTGCCGCCGATCACGATGTTTTGCGTGTTCAGCTCTTCAATGGCCATACGTGCGCCATTTTCGTTGTCCTTGCCGTAGTGGGCTTGGGCACCGGAAACCGGGGCGACGTGACCGATTTTGACCACTTGCACGTCTTGTGCAGACGCCATACCGGCAACCGCTGCAATCGCAGCTGCGACGCTCAGTTTCAACTTCATTTGCATAAAGATCTCCAAAGTAAAGAAAGTGCTGAGATAAAACTCTTTTGCTCAACGCACGCGAACATAACGCAATTTTCAGGCCCGGGATATAGGGAACACGCTAGGAACGCGCCACTCCTGTCGCGCGTTATCCGCCGCCGTTTGTCGGGCCCGTTGCAAGCTGCGCCAGTTCGTCTGCCACCGCCTCATAAACCGACTGGCGCACCACGGCTTCAATCTCTTCTCGCAGCCGTGGCACCACGGAACGTGTCTGTTCTTGCACCACCACAGCAATCGCTTCACGCAAGCGGTGGTCCAGGGACACATCCACCCGCTGCATGACGCGGTGCACAATTTCTTCTTCCAGCACACCGGGGCTGCGGTCCGAGAACAGAGGCTCCGACACGGGCTGGGGTGCCAGCATGTCCACAACTGGTGCAGGTTCGGACATCACCGCATCGGCATGCACCACTTCGGTCAGTGTGGGCACAAAACGCGGCGGCGTGCGTGGAGATACGGCCATCATGCTGCCCCTCTTTTCTGCGCCAGGTCGTGCCGGGTGATGGCGTAACCACGGTCGGCGTAATGTTTCCAGCGGGCCCGTGCGGCATCACGATCGGCCGCATCCTCGGCGCTGACCACCTCAATCAGCCGCTCAAACCGGCTGAAACCGTCGGGCACGTCCTGCCCCAGGTTCACCAGCACATTGTGGTGCGGCGTGTCCTGGACTGATGAAGCCAACACCACCGGTGACTGTTGCCACACGGCGTCTGGGCACCCCTCCATGCCGTGGGCCAGGAATTCATGGGGGGCGAGATTCCAGAGTGCAGCATCCAACTCCTGCAAAAAACTGGTTTCGCCCGTCACAACAACCTGTGCACCACTCCCGGTTGCCTTGCGCAGCAGGCGGCAGGCGTACACCAGCTTGTCTGGCGCATTGAAATGAAAGGCAACTTCGGTCATGGCGCGCTCAAATGGTCAACAACAAGAGGTGTGGCCTGGTTGTTCAAGTCACACCGCCGGAGCAGCCGTCTTCTTCAGACTGCTTTTGGCGCTTGCCCTGGCATTTATCTTGACGGTGGGCACGCTGGCAGATGCCGCAGTTGGCTTGGGACGGGCAGTGCCAGCGGCTTTGCGCGCGACAGGCGATTTCGCCGCAACAGCGGGGGCCTTCTGCGACAGCAGGTAGTCAAACAACAAACCCACAGGGCGGCCGGTCGAGCCTTTGGCTCCACCACTTTTCCAGGCTGTGCCCGCGATATCCAGATGGGCCCAAGGGTACTTGGCGGTAAAACGCTGCAGAAATTTGGCGGCAGTTACTGCCCCGCCCGCACGGCCGGCCACATTGGCGACGTCGGCAAAATGCGTTTTCAGGCCTTCGGCATAGTCGTCGTCCAGCGGCATGCGCCAGCAGGTGTCTTGTGCAGACACACCGGCCTCCAACAGGGCCGAAGCGAGTTGGTCATCGGCAGAGAACAAGCCGCTGTGTACACCCCCCAGAGCCACCACACAGGCACCGGTCAGCGTGGCAATGTCCACCACTGCAGCCGGGTTAAACCGTTCTGCATACGTCAAAGCATCACAAAGAACCAGGCGGCCTTCGGCATCGGTGTTGAGCACCTCGATGGTCTGGCCGCTCATGCTGGTGACCACGTCCCCGGGCTTCACGGCCCCACCATCGGCCATGTTTTCACAGGCGGGGATCAGGCCCACCACGTTCACGGCGGGCTGCAGTTCGGCCAAGGCGCGGAACACACCCAGCACGCTGGCGGCACCACACATGTCAAACTTCATTTCGTCCATTTCAGCCGCTGGCTTGATGGACACACCACCCGTGTCAAAGGTAATACCCTTGCCCACCAGCACCTGGGGTGCCTGTGTCTTGGCCGCACCGGTGTAATGCAGCACGATAAAACGCAATGGCTCCACCGAGCCCTGCGACACGGCCATGAACGAGCCCATACCGAGCTTGGCCACCTCTTTGGGGCCCAGCACTTCACATTTGATGCGCGCAAACTTGGCCAGCGCCTTAGCAGCGTCAGCCAGCATGGTGGGGGTGGCGTAGTTGCCAGGGCGGTTGCCCCACTCCTTGGCCAGCTCCTGGCCCGCGACCACCGCCGTGCCCTGCGCAAAACCGTCCTGCACGGTTGCGGCGTCCTTCACCCCGACCACCACACGCTGCAGCTTGCGTCCATCAGGCACCGACTTGGTGGTGGTGTACACATAACTCGCCTCTGCAGCCGCCTGCACCATGGCGCGCACCCCGGCGTCCGCTGGTGTTGTGCCGGCGACCAGCACCAGCAGGCGTTTGACCGTCTTGACCCGGCATGCCGCCACACCGGCCAGCACGGCCTTGCGCAACTGGCGTGCCGAACCGTCTCCTGCCCCGACCAGCACCACACGGGGCGCGGCAATGTCTGCAGGTTTGTACAGTTGCAAAAGTTTGCCTGTTTTGGTCTCCAGATCACCTGCCGCAATGGCCTGGGCGACAATTTGGGACAAGGCATCTTTGGCTGGCTTGAAGGCGTCCGTCACCAGCAGCAAGACCGCATCACTTTTAAAGGCTGCAGCCCCCGCGAGATCGCAGGTCTTGAGTTCAAAGTTCATAATTCGTTTTTTCCTTCAAACCAATGTTATTCCATTCCACCATACGCAAGGAACTTGCCCGAAGTTTTGGCGCCACACTGGTCATCCTGATCACGGTCATCATGACCATGATGCTGATCCGCACCCTGGGCCAGGCGTCCAAAGGCAGCGTGAACCCTTCGGACGTGATGATGGTGATGGGCTACACATTGCTGGGCCAGTTGCCCACGATTCTGGGGTTGAGCCTGTTCATCGCCATTGTTGGCACCCTTTCGCGGATGTACAGCGACAGCGAAATGGCGATCTGGTTCTCCAGTGGCCGGGGCTTGGCCATGTTTCTCGGCCCCTTGCTGCGTTTTGCCTGGCCTGTGCTGCTGGTGGTGGCTTTGTTGTCCGTCTTTGTGTGGCCGTGGTCCAACCAGCAGATCCAGGAGATGAAAGAGCGGTACGAAAAACGCAGCGACATCGACCGTATCGCCCCAGGCCAGTTCCAGGAGTCGGCCAACGGCTCCCGTGTCTTCTTCATCGACCGCGAAACCCCCGACAACCTGGGTGCCAACAACGTCTTCATCGCGGCCTTCGAGGCCACTCGCGAAGCCATCACGTCGGCCCGTAGCGCCGAACTGAAGACCATCAACGACGAGCGTTTTGTGCTGCTGCACAACGGCCAGCGGCTGGAGACCACCAAAGACAAACCCGGCGTCAAGATCAGCGAGTTTGCCGAATACGGCACCCGTGTGGGCAAGGCCGGTGCCACCGGACTGGACGCCGCACAACCCCGCGCGCGCAGCACCCGTGAGCTGCTGCAGGAACCCACACCGCAGCATCTGGGTGAACTCTCGTGGCGCCTGGGCCTGGGTTTTGCCGCGCTGAACTTTGTGCTGATGGCACTGGCCGTGTCCAGTGTCAACCCCCGTGCCGGGCGCAGCAGCAACCTGGCCTTGGCATTGTTTGCCTTTGTTGTGTACTACAACATGCTGAACCTGGGCCAAAGCTGGATTGCGGGCGGCCGGTTTTCGCCGTGGGCTTTTATGCTCATCCTGCATGGCGGGGTGATGGCTTTGTGCCTGCTGCTGCTGACGCTGCGGCACAACAACTGGAGCTGGCGAACACTCTTGAGACCCCGCAGCACTGCGGCCGGGAGTGCCGCATGAAGATCCTTCGCAACTTCCTGTACAAGGAAATCACCCTGGCCGTGGCCTTCGTCACGCTGGGTTTCCTGGCCCTGTTCTTTTTCTTCGACTTTGTGGACGAGCTCCGCTGGGTCGGTCGCAGCGGCGAAAGCGGCTACCAGGTGTCACACGCCCTGGCCTATGTGGCGCTGGCCATTCCCAACCACCTGTACGAATTGCTGCCCATCACGGTGCTGATCGGCACCATTTTTGTGATGGCGCGGCTGGCCCAAAGCTCGGAGTTCACCATCATGCGGACCAGTGGCATGGGACCGTGGCGTGCGCTGCGCACGCTGCTGGTGCTGGGCCTGGGTTTTGTCATGCTGACCTTTGCCGTGGGCGACTATGTAGCCCCTTTGACGGAACGTGCCAGCCAGTTGCTAAAGGCACGTTACCAGGGCCGTATCACCATCGGGCAAACCGGCGCATGGCTGAAGGAACGGCAGGCGGACAACGTGTTTTTCGTGAACGTGGGCGCACTTACAGGCCGCGGCGAAATGCAGGGTGTGCACATTTTTGAATTTGGCGACAAGGGCCTGGTGTCCACCACCCGTGCCACCCAAGGACACTTTGGTGATGACAAAGCGTGGGAGCTGCAGGACGTTCAGCGCACCCTCTACCGCGCAAACGATGCCAGCCGCCCCCATGTGGAAAACCAGAAACTGCCGCAGTTCCAGTGGCCCTCAGGCATTAGTTATGACATGGTGTCAGCCTCGCTGCTCAAGGCCGACAGCATGCGCACCATCGACCTGTTCCAGTACATCCGCCACCTGAACGCCAACGACCAGAACGCGCAGAAGTACGAAATCGAGTTCTGGCGCAAGGTTTTTTACCCGCTCAGTTGTCTGGTGATGGTGGTGCTGGCCCTGCCCTTTGCCTACCTGCATTTCCGCTCGGGTGGAATTGCCGCCTATGTGTTCGGCGGGGTGATGGCGGGCATCAGTTTCTTCTTGCTGAACAACGTGTTTGGCTACATCGGCAACCTGCAGAACTGGCAGCCTTGGCTGACGGCTGCCGCGCCGGGGTTGATTTACTCCGCCCTTTCGCTGGCGGCGTTTGGCTGGCTGGTACTGCGAAGATGACCCTCGCCGCCCCCCAACACAGCATCATTCTTTTCGGCCACGGCTCGCGCGACCCGCTGTGGTGCAAACCCATCGAGGCCGTCGCGGCGCGGATGCAGCTTTTGCAACCCGATGTGCCCGTGCGCTGCGCCTATCTGGAGCTGTCCGCGCCTGACCTGCCCACCTGCGCTTCTGAATTGATAGCACTTGGCGCCCGCTCTGTGGGCGTCGTCCCCATGTTTTTAGGCACAGGGCGGCATGCGCGGGAAGATTTGCCCGTGCTGGTGGACGCATTACGCACACAACACCCTGAAGTGCAATTCGACGTGCAGGTGGCCATGGGTGAACACCCCGCGGTGCTGGACCTGATGGCGGAGATAGCACTCGGCGCAGTCTGAATCCAGCCACACTGTTGATAGACGCCTGGGCCATAATGAAGAGATTCATTAGCCCATATTCGATATGAACCTGCACCAATTCCGGTTTGTCCAGGAGGCGTCCCGGCGCAACCTCAACCTCACCGAGGCGGCCAAGGCACTCCACACCTCGCAACCCGGGGTGTCCAAAGCCATCATTGAGCTGGAAGAAGAATTAGGCGTCGAGATTTTTGCGCGGCACGGCAAACGACTCAAACGTATCACCGAGCCGGGCCAGCACGTGCTGAAAAGTATCGAAGTGATCATGCGCGAGGTGGGCAACCTCAAACGTATTGGTGAGCAGTTCAGCGCCGAAGACAGCGGCACTCTGTCCATAGCCACCACCCACACCCAGGCGCGTTATGTGCTGCCTGTGCCCGTGGCCCGCTTGCGTGAGAGTTACCCCAAGGTCAACGTGAGCCTGCACCAGGGTGCCCCCGACCAGGTCGCCCGGATGGTGATGGACGAGGTGGCCGAGATCGGTATCGCCACCGAATCGCTGGTCAACTACCCCGAGTTGGTCACCCTGCCCTGTTATGAGTGGCAACACGTGCTGGTGCTGCCGCTGGACCACCCGCTGGCCAAGAAGGAACGGGTCACGCTGGAAGACATTGCGCAGGAGCCGTTGATCACCTACCACCCGTCCTTCACCGGTCGCACCCGTATCGACCAGGCTTTTGCCGCACGCAAACTGTCGCCGCGTATTGCGCTGGAAGCCATCGACTCCGACGTGATCAAGACCTATGTGCGCCTGGGGCTGGGTATTGGCATCGTGGCAGAAATGGCCGTGCGCGACGATACCAACGCCGACCTCGTGGTGCGCCCGCTGGGCCACCTGCTGGGCCAGAACGTGGCGCGGGTTGCCTTCAAACGCAGCGCGTACCTGCGCAATTTTGTGTTCAAGTTTGCGGAGCTGCTGAGCGATAGGCTCAACCGCGACCTCATCGGCAAGGCCATGACCGGCCACGTCAACGATTACGAGCTTTGACCAAGCACAGCTTTCCTGAACCACCCGTATTTCGAGGATTTTCTCCATGGCTTATGTGCCTGAATCTGCCCCGGCCAACGTGACCGTGCGCACGCCGCACCTGCAAACCAAGCTGCCCGCCGTGGGCACCACCATCTTTACCGTGATGTCAGCACTGGCGGCGGAAAAGAACGCGGTCAACCTGGGCCAGGGCTTCCCTGATTTCGACTGTGACCCAAAGCTGGTGCAGGCCGTGACCGACGCCATGCAACGCGGCCAGAACCAGTACCCACCCATGCCGGGCGTGCTGCCGCTGCGCGAAGCCATTGCTACAAAAATAGAAGCGCAACACGGCCGACAGTACAGCGCTGCAAGCGAAATAACCATCACAGCCGGTGCTACCCAGGCCATCATCACCGCCATCTTGGCAGTGGTGCGGCCCGGTGACGAAGTGATTGTTTTGGAGCCGTGTTACGACAGTTATGTGCCCAACATCGAACTCGCAGGCGGCACCGTGGTGCGGGTGCCGCTCACACCTGGCACATTCCGCCCCGACTTCACCAAGATCCAGGCCGCCATCACGCCGCGCACCCGCGCCATCCTGGTCAACAGCCCCCACAACCCCAGCGCCACCGTGTGGAGCCGGGCCGACATGCTGGCGCTGCAGGACATCCTCGACCCGACCGACATCCTGCTGATCAGCGACGAGGTGTACGAGCACATGGTGTTCGACGCCCCCACGCAAGAATCCACCCACGAGAGCGCCGCCCGGTTCCCCGGCCTGGCAGCCCGCGCTTTTATCGTCAGCAGCTTTGGCAAGACCTACCACGTGACCGGCTGGAAGGTCGGCTACGTGGCCGCACCTGCCGCGCTGACGGTGGAGTTTCGCAAGGTGCACCAGTTCAACGTGTTCACCGTCAACACCCCGGTGCAGTACGCCCTGGCGCAGTACATGGCCGACCCGCAGCCTTACCTGGCGCTCCCCGCGTTCTACCAGCGCAAACGTGACCTGTTCCGCGACGGCCTGCAGAAAACCCGCCTGCGCCTGCTGCCGAGTGAAGGCACCTACTTCCAGTGTGTGGACATTTCCGCCGTCAGCGACCTGAAAGAAGCCGATTTCTGCCAGTGGCTGACGACCGAACTGGGCGTGGCGGCGATTCCCATGTCGGCTTTTTATGGCGACGGGTTCGACCAGCGCGTGGTGCGGTTTTGCTTCGCCAAAAAGGATGAAACCTTGCTCAGCGCCCTGGAGCGCCTGCAAAAGCTGTGACCGCCGCCCATTCCCAACTCGCAGCCGTGGCCACGGCACTGCAACAGGTGCGCGATGGTGTGCTGCGGCCCGGCGACTTCAGCGAAGCC
>JAGOEY010000298.1 GCA_017997515.1 Burkholderiaceae bacterium
TTTTTGGCACCGCTGCATCTGCCCATTGCCGGTGAACATGGTGCCAGGCGACGCAGTGCTGCCGGGCTGCTGTTTGCAGTGAATGCACCGGACTTGCAGCCCATTACCGCCGCCGCACAGCGTCTGGCAGACCAGCACCCCGGCCTGCGTTTCGAGCGCAAAGAGGCCGCCGTTGCGCTGCACTACCGCCATGCCCCCACACTCGAAGCGCTCTGCCGCGACACCCTGCAGGCCGCTGTGCAGCAGGTGCCCGGTGTCGTCTTGCTGCAGGGCAAATGTGTGTTCGAGGCCAAACCGGCGGCGGTAGACAAAGGCCGTGCCATAGCGGCTTTTATGCAAGAGCCTCCATTCGCCACCCGCACCCCCATTTTTGTGGGCGACGACGTCACCGACGAAGCCGGTTTTGCCGCCGTGGTGCAACTGCGCGGCCACGGAATCAAGGTGGGCGCAGGCCCAACACTTGCAACACACCGCTGCGACACACCTGCAGCCCTGCTGGCATGGCTGGAGACGGCCCTGGCGCAGCAACCACAGGGCGCTGGCGCCGACACACCCGCTTCTGGAAGGACTACCGCATGAGTTTTGCCACCACCGCCCCCGGATTCAAGCCACCACTCGACGCGTCGCTGTCCATGGGCATCATCGGCAACTGCGGCTTCAGCGCGCTGGTGGACCAGCAGGCGCGTATCGTCTGGTGCTGTATGCCGCGTTTTGACAGCCCGCCGGTGTTCAACGCGCTGCTGCAACCGGGCGACGATGCGTCGGCCTTTGGCATCGAGATCGAGAACTTTGCCAGCGCGCGCCAGTGGTACGAGCCCAACACCGCCGTGCTGCGCACGCAGCTGTTCGACACCGCGGGCCAGGGTATCGAGATCACCGACTTTGCGCCCCGGTATCAAAGCCGCTCGCGCTTCTTTCGGCCCATGACACTGGTGCGCAGGGTGCGCCCCATCCACGGCGCGCCACGCATCCGCGTGAACCTGTCGGTGCGGTTTGACTGGGGGCGTGCGCCGTCGGAGGTCACACGCGGCAGCAACCATCTGCGTTTTGTGGGCGAAGACCTCACGCTGCGGCTCAACACCGATGTGCCGGTGGCCTATGTGTTGTCGCAGCAGCCGTTTCTGCTAACACGTGAGCACAATTTTTTGCTGGGTGCGGACGAAAGCCTGACCGATGGTATTGCCGACACCGCGCGCCTGTTCGAGCAGGAAACCATCGCCTACTGGTGCAAATGGAGCCGCAGCCTGGCCGTGCCGCTGGAGTGGCAGGACGCGGTGATCCGTGCGGCCATCACGCTCAAACTCTCGCTGTTTGAAGAGACAGGTGCCATCGTCGCCGCGATGACCACCAGCATCCCCGAAGCCCCGGGAAGCGCCCGCAACTGGGACTACCGCTATTGCTGGCTGCGTGATGCATTTTTTGTGGTGCGCGCACTCAACAGCCTGTCCGAGGTGGGCACGATGGAGGACTATTTGCGCTGGCTCTCCAACGTGGTGGTTGGCTCCAAAGGTGCCCACATCCAGCCGCTGTACGGCATTGGGCTGGAGCAGGAATTGCCCGAGTCGTTTGTTGACCACCTGCAGGGTTACCGGGGTATGGGCCCGGTGCGGGTGGGCAACCAGGCGCAGGAGCATTTTCAGCACGACGTGTACGGCAACATCGTGCTGGGCGCGGCCCAGGCCTTCCATGACCACCGCCTGCTGCACCGCGCTGGCGCAGCCGAGTTTGCGCAGCTCGAAGCCGTGGGTGAACAAGCCGTACGCGTGTACGGCCAGCCCGATGCGGGTATGTGGGAGCTGCGCACGCGGGCGCGGGTGCACACCTCGTCCGCGCTGATGAGCTGGGCCGCGTGTGACCGTCTGGCCAAGATCGCCACGGCGCTGGGCAACCCGGAGCGGGCCACCTACTGGGCCACCCACGCCGAGCGTATGCGCGCCGAGATCATTGCCAAATCGTGGAGCGAGGAACGCCAGGCCTTTGCCGAGAGCTTTGGCGGGCGCGACCTGGACGCGAGTGTGCTGCTGATGGCCGAGGTGGGTTTTATCGACCCGCGTGACCCGCGTTTTATGGCCACCGTGGACGCCATGGAAAAGTCGCTGTGTGACGGCCCCTACATGCGCCGTTACGAGGCCCCGGACGATTTCGGCAAGCCCGAGACCGCCTTCAACATCTGCACCTTCTGGCGCATCGACGCCCTTGCCAAGATTGGCCGCAAGGACGAAGCCCGCGCCATTTTCGCGACCATGCTGGCCGCGCGCAACCACCTGGGACTGCTGTCGGAAGACACTCACCCGGTCACCGGCGAGATGTGGGGCAACTTTCCGCAAACCTACTCGATGGTGGGCATCATCAACGCGGCCGTGCGCCTCTCAGCCCCGTGGGAATCACAGATATGAGGGCATCACCATGAGCCGCCTCGTCGTAGTGTCAAACCGCCTTGCCGACCCGCGCAAAACGGCAGCGGGCGGCTTGGCCGTAGCTTTGGGCGAAACCCTCAACGCCACCGGTGGCCTGTGGTTTGGCTGGAGCGGCAACATTGTGGAAGACGGCACACCCGGTGAGGGTGAAGTGCACACCAGCCAGGCCGGCAACGTGACCCTGGCCACCATCGACCTGTGCCGCGAAGACCATGACAGTTATTACCTGGGCTACAGCAACGGCGTGTTGTGGCCGGTCTTCCATTACCGGCTGGACCTGGCCGACTTTGACGCGGGTTTTATTGGCGGCTACCGCCGGGTGAACCAGCTGTTTGCGCGCA
>JAGOEY010000057.1:0-4444 GCA_017997515.1 Burkholderiaceae bacterium
CCGTGCGGTTCAGCTTGCCAGCTCCATCACGGAAAGCAAAGCATGGAACTCATCTCAACGCTCGGTGGCAGCCTGATTCTGGTGGTTGGCTCCGCCTGGTGGATCTTCCGCAAATAACATTTGCCCCCGCTTTTCTCTGCGTCAGGGGTTTGCCCCGGGGCGTGCCCGAACCTCTTCTATGACGACCTCTTCCGAACGTTTTGCCCCTCCCGCTGGCATCAGCCGCAACGCGGCCATTGCCGGCGGTGTTGTTGTTTTGCACGTCGCCATTTTGTGGGCCATGCAGTCCGGGCTGTTGCGCCGCGCCGCAGAAGTGATCCTGCCGGTGGAGATCATCAGCGAGTTCATCGAGCCACCGGTACCCAAGGTCGAGCCCCCACCGCCCGCCCCCAAACCGGCCCCGGTCAAACGCACGGTGACCAAGGCCCCCACGCCGCCACCTGCACCACGGCCCATGGCCATTGCCGACCCGACTCCCGCGCCCAATGCCCCCACCGGTGTGTTGACACCGCAGCCGCCGGCCCCCCCGATTGACGCGCCGGTTGCCGAGACCGCCGCACCGGCCGCGCCTCCCGCAGCGCCCCCTGCCCCGCCCAGCATCCAGCTGCCGTCGAGCGACGCCGACTACCTGCAAAACCCCCGACCCGCCTACCCAGCCATCAGCAAACGCCTGGGTGAACAAGGCAAGGTGATCGTGCGGGTTTACATCGGCGCGGACGGTTTGCCACAGCGGGCAGAGCTGTCCAAGTCCAGCGGTTATGACCGGCTGGACCAGCTGTCGATTTCCACCGTGATGCGCTGGAAGTTTGTGCCTGGCAAACGTAATGGTGTGCCCACGGCCATGTCGTACAACGTCCCGTTCAACTGGGTTCTTGAATAAAGCGCTTTTCCACCTTCGGACAAGTGCACATCGTTTTATTTTTTGGGAGTATTTATGGATTCGCAATTCGGTCTGGCCAGTGTCTGGACACAAGGGGACTTCGTCACCAAAAGTGTGGCGGTGCTGCTGCTGCTGATGTCGCTCGCCTCGTGGATGGTCATCGTCCTCAAGGCTCTGGACATCGTCAAATACAAAAAACACGCCAAACAAGCCGAAGACTTCTGGCACAGCGAAGACTTTGCCGCCGGTGTCACCAAGCTGGGCAATGACCCCACAAACCCCTTCCGCCACCTGGCACTCGAAGGCCGCGAAGCCACTGCCCACCACCGCAACACCAAGGTGCACCTGCACGACAGCCTGGACGTGAGCGACTGGGTGACACGCAGCCTGCGCAACACCATTGACGAATTCACAGCGCGCCTGCAATCGGGTCTGGCCATTCTGGCGTCGGTCGGCTCCACAGCACCCTTTATCGGCCTGTTCGGCACCGTCTGGGGCATCTACCACGCGCTGGTGGCCATTGGCACCTCCGGCCAGTCCACCATCGACAAGGTTGCGGGCCCCATCGGTGAAGCACTCATCATGACGGCACTCGGTTTGGCAGTGGCCATCCCGGCCGTGCTGGGCTACAACGCCCTGGTGCGCGGCAACAAGTCGATCCTGATCAAGCTCAACAGCTTTGCGCACGACCTGCATGCCTACTTTGTGACGGGTGCCCGTGTGAACCAAGGTGGCCAGCCCAACGTTGTGTCCATGAAGAAGGGCGGCTGAAATGGCCTTCGGTACACAGGACGAATCCGATGAGGTGATGAACGAGATCAACATGACCCCCCTGGTGGACGTCATGCTGGTTTTGCTGATCATCTTCATCATCACCGTGCCGGTGATGAAACACGCTGTCAACATTGACCTGCCGCGCGCCACCAACCAGCCCGAGGACACCAAACCCCAGACCGTGCGCCTGAGCGTTGCGTCTGACGGCTCCTACTACTGGAACGAAAACAAGGTGACCGACGAAGCCATGGCCGCCATGCTCAAGGAAGAAGGCGCCAAGGACCCGCAGCCCGAGCTGCACATCCGTGGCGACAAGGACGTGCGTTATGAACGTGTGGCACAGGCCATGGCGGCAGCCCAACAAGCCGGTGTGCGCAAAATTGGTTTCGTAACGGACCCAAAGAACTAAAACTCCAGAATATTTACAAAAAAATTTTCTGAGTCCTGTAAAAATTGCTGGACTTTCATTTGAGAATAGTTATCATTCGTAAATCGTCATCCAGCCAGGAAGTCCACCATGCAAGCCACCCTCAGCGCACACTCGATGTTTAATCCGGTCGCCATTCGCCAGGGCAACCCCGCCAAGGAATCCCTTGCACAGTCGGTTGAAAGCACAGAGCTGCTGCGGGGGCAGAAGACGGTAGAGATCAAACACAACGGCTCAATCTACCGCCTGCAGGCCACCAAACTGGGCAAACTGATCCTGACGAAATAAGTTTCATCGTGGGGCGACTCAGGGACTTGCTTCAAGTCTCCAAGGGTCGTTTTTAGCTAGCCAATGGGTTTACCCCCGACTAGCCAAGCTTTTTTTCCGCGAACACATACAACAAAGCCGACCCCATGGGTCGGCTTTTGTTTGTTCAAAAATTTAAGAGAAACAGGGCTCTTGCGCCCGTCCAGCGTGCGCAGGCAGCTCTCTTTTTTGCAGCAATTACAGGCCCAAGGCCGCAATACCCGCCTTGGCGATCTGCACGTCTTCGTTCGACTTCACGCCGCTCACACCCACCGCGCCCAGGCAGAAGCCATCTTTCATGATCGGCACGCCGCCTTCGAGCATGCCCTTGACGTCGGGCGCGGTCAGGAACGCATAACGGCCGCCGTTGATGACGTCTTCGTACACCTTGGTTTCGCGGCGGCCCAGGGCGGCCGTGTGGGCCTTTGCGGGGCCGATGTGGGCGGAGATGGGCGGTGCGCCGTCCAGGCGCTGCAGCCACAGCAGATGGCCGCCTTCGTCGACGATGGAAATGGTCACCGCCCAGTTGTTGGCAATGGCTTCGGCTTCAGCGGCGGCGGCAATGGCCTTGACGTCGGCGGCTTCGAGTACGGATTTGGTTTTCATGGAGGGCTCACTGGTAAGTGGAAAGAAGACAGCGGTCGAGCATAACGCGTGCCAAAACACCCATTCCTCTATGCAGCGCAAAAGTACCCTTACGAAAATTAGGTATGTTTTGAATGCTTTTGGCGCATTGCCCCCTAGAATTTGTGGAAGAGTCCCCATCTATGGGACAGTTAACGCAAGGAGTTCTCCATGACAGACCAGGCATCCACCCTTCAGACCGCCAATGGCTACGGCTATGGCATCTCCCAGGAAGAGCGCCACAAAGTGCTGCGCAACACCTACTGGCTGCTGGCGCTGAGCCTGCTGCCCACGGTGCTGGGCGCCTGGGTCGGCGTTGCCACCGGCATCACCCAGTCGCTGCGCGGCGGCATGGGCCTGATCGTTTTCCTGGGGGGCGCGTTCGGTTTTATGTACGCCATCGAAAAGACGAAGAACTCCGCAGCGGGCGTGCCTGTTCTGCTGGGCTTCACTTTCTTCATGGGTTTGATGCTTTCGCGCCTGATCACTTCGGTGCTGGGCTTCTCGAATGGCCCTCAACTGATCATGACGGCATTTGCCGGCACGGCCGGTGTGTTCTTCGTCATGGCCAGCCTGGCCACCGTCATCAAACGTGACCTGTCCGGTATGGGCAAGTGGCTGATGGTGGGCGCCATCGTGCTGATGGTGGGCGCGGTCATCAACGTCTTCGTCGGCTCCAGCGCCGGCATGATGGTGATCTCGGTGCTCGCGATTGCCATTTTCAGCGCCTATATGCTGTACGACCTGAAACGTATCCTCGACGGCGGCGAAACCAACTACATCAGCGCCACACTCGCGCTGTACTTGGACATCTTCAACGTGTTCCAGAGCCTGCTGGCCCTGCTGGGCATTGCTGGCGGCGAGCGGGATTAAAGCTCCTGCGCTAGCTGTACCACGCAGCCAGCCCGCCCAGATACAAAGGCCCTTCGGGGCCTTTTTTGTTGGGGTATCCGATCCCGCAGGCCGCACATCGGTGAAAGAAACACGTATCCATTCACCCGCTCATTAAATGGGAACCATTATCATTTAAGATCGGTGTTTTTAGTGGATGACTGCAGCAGGAGTAACCCATGTCCAAACCTTTTCCAGGCCAGGCCACCCATGACGCGGGGTGAGGTGACCGGGTGCCCCGACCTGGAGGCCCTGCTCCAGGAGCACCGCGCCTTGCTCACCGCTTATGGCGCTGTGCAGCGGCGGTGTAATGCGTTGCTGGACGCGCAGGCCCTACAGATCCAGTCACTCACCGCCCAGGTGGTGCGCTTGCGTGCGGCGCTGGTTGTGCGGGACACCGCACGGGCCTTGTCGATCGCCAACAAGCACTGGCACAAGGACACCATGCCCGCAGTGCTGTGTGTGGGCACGCAGGGGCCCCATGCCGCCGTGGCCCAGCGTGTGGTGGAAATGGTGGGTGGTCACTTCCTGCACCACGATGG
>JAGOEY010000057.1:4544-8836 GCA_017997515.1 Burkholderiaceae bacterium
TTCTCAGGCGAACAGGTACTGCGCCACGCCGTCTTCACCCCGTACGGGCTGGCATTGGACGCCCCAGATGGTGTCGATCAACCCTGGGGTCAGCACATCACACGCGGAGCCGCTGTGGCAAGCCCCCACACCCAGAACCAGCACGTCGTCGGCATAACGCAGCGCCAGATTCACGTCGTGTAACACCGCGACCACCCCCGTGGACTGTGTGTGAGCCCATTGCCGCATCAGCCGCATCATCTGGTGCTGGTGGGCCAGGTCGAGCGCGGCGGTTGGCTCGTCCAGCAACAACCAACGGTCTGCGCCGTCCGGGCGGGGCTCCCAGATCTGGGCCAGCGAACGGGCCAATTGCACGCGTGCTTTTTCTCCACCCGACAAGGTGTTGACGTTGCGCTGTGCCAGATGGCCCACGTGGGTTGCCTGCATGGCCTGCGCCACGATGGCATCTTCTTGCGGCGTGGGGTTTCTGCGGTGCGGGAAGCGCCCCAGTTCGACCACCTCGCGGGCCAGGAAGTCGAACGCTACGGCGCTCTCCTGCAGCATCACGGCACGCCGCTGGGCCAAGGTGGCTGCGGGGGTCTGCCCCAGCGGCTTGCCGTCCAGCAGCAGCTGCCCGCCCAAGGGCTGGCGCTGCCCCGTTAGGACCGACAACAGCGTTGATTTACCCGCGCCATTGGGCCCCAGGATGGCGGTGAAACGCCCGGGCAAAATGTCCAGGCTGACCTGCGCCAGCACCTTGCGGCCATCGGCAGACACACCCACATCGACACAGCGCAAACTCATACCCGCCCCCGAAAGTGCCGCAGCATGAACAGGAACATCGGCACACCGATGAATGCGGTCAACACCCCCAGTGGCAGCTCCGCCGGTTTAACCGCCGTACGTGCCACCGCGTCCGCAGCCAGCACCAGCGCTGCGCCCAGCAAAGCCGAACCCGGCAGCACGATGCGGTGGTCAGGCCCGGCCACCATACGCACCCAGTGGGGAGCAATCAGGCCAATAAAACCGATGGCGCCGGTGGTCGCCGTGACAGCCCCCACGGCCAGCGCACACACCACAATCGCCCTGCGTTTGGTGCGCTCCACGTCCACGCCCAGCAGCACCGCCTGCGCTTCGCCCAATGCAATGGCATTTAAGGGCCTGGCGAGCGTCAACCCTGCGCAAGTAGCTATAAAAACAATAGTACCCACCAACACCACGGCGCTCCAGCGTGCACCACCCAGGCTGCCCAGCAGCCAGAACTGGATGTTGCGCAGCTGTTCATCCGTGGCCAGAAAACTCAGGTAACCCAAACCCGCACCGGCCAGGGCGTTAACCGCAATACCTGCCAGCAGCATCAGCCCGATACGTGTCTCACCCTGGCTTTGCGCCAGTGCATAGATCAGGAAGGTGACCACCAGCCCCCCCATAAAGGCCATGGACACCAGTGTCCAGCTGCCCAGGGAACGTGGCAGGTCGGGAAACCAGAGGTTGCCCATGACGATGAACGACGCTGCCGCCAATGCCGACCCGCTGCTGATACCAATCAGCCCCGGGTCAGCCAAGGGGTTGCGAAACAGGCCTTGCATCAAGGCGCCGGCAATGCCCAGCCCTGCCCCTGCGGCCACCCCCAGCAGCAGCCGGGGCAAACGGATGTTGGCGAACACCAGGTGTTCAGGTGTGGGGTTGGCCACACCGGCCACCATGTCCTGCAAGATGCGCAGCAGTTGCAGCGGGCTGATGGCATAGGCACCCTGTGCACTGCCCGCTAAAAAAGCCATGCCCAGCAACAGCAAGCCCGCCGACCAGACGGCTTGACGCGACCAGCGCGCCTTCATGCGGCAAGGAGTTTGTCGTGGATTTCGCGCACGGCCGCGGGCAGGCGCGGGCCAAAGCCCAGCAGTTGGCTGGCCTCCATGGTGACCAGCGCACGTTTTTTGTAGGCGGGTGTCAGCGCCAGTTCAGGCCGTTGCCAGAATTTATCGATGCCACCGTGCGCCTCAATACTTTGGGTGCTGGTCAGAATCACGTCGGGGGCGGCGCTGGCCATGGCCTCTGCCGTCATGGGGCGGTAGCCGTCAAAACTGCCCGCCAGTGCGTTCACACCCCCGGCGTACGCAATGATGGCGCTGGCCGCCGTTTTGTCACCCGACACCTGCGGGGTGGCACTGTGCGACAGGATAAACAACACACGGGGCTTGCGTGGTGCGCGCGCCACCTGCTGCTGCGTTGCAGCCCATTGCGCGTCAAGTTTGGCCTGCAGCGTACGGGCCTGCGCCTCCAACCCGGTGACCCGGCCCACCACCTCGACCTTGCGGCCCACTTCGGCCCAGGTGTGGTCGGCCTTGATCAACTCGACCAGCACACCCGCGCTGCGCACCTGGTCAATCACCACAGGGGGGCCGGCCTCGGTGGTGGAAATGACGGCATCCGGCTTCAGGGACAACAAACCTTCGGCCGACAACTGCCGCATGTAGCCAACCTTGGCAGTTTTTTGTGCCGCTTCGGGGTACAGGCTGGTGGTGTCGGTGGCCACCAGCAGGGATTCAGCGCCCAGCGCAAACACCACTTCGGTGATAGCACCACTCACTGTGACCAGCCGCCGGGCTTTGGGTGCGGCCAACGCCCACATGGGCAGCGCCAAACCACAAGCCGCTGCAGGCGCAGCGCGCAGAACCAGGCGGCGGGAAAGAAATAGGGAGCGGGATGTCATGGTTTCTCAGGTCCGAGGGGTGGGAGCTTGTGTGCGATCAGTCGGATCACACCGCAGGGGGCAAGCAAGGTTTGGACAGCGCAAAGTCTTTTGCCGGAACAAAATCCTTGATCTCCACCGTGGCCAGTGCGGTCATGCGGGCACGGCATCCAGTCGCGGCAGGCGGGCCACCAGGTCACGCCAGGTGCCCAGCTCGGGGTTGCCGGGTTTGCGCTCACCGAAGAACATGACCATCAGTTCACCGCTGTGGTCAAACGCTTCAACCGAGGTGACGATGCCGTCTTCTGTCGGTTTCTCCACCACCCACACGCTGTTGATCATGTCGGTGCGCAGATGCAGGTTGAAGCCAGGGTCCAGCACATTGGTCCATTGCTGTCCGCCCATTTCCATAGGCTTGATGTTGTGCACCGGGCCGGTGTGGATCTGGATACAGCCGCCGCTGCCGACGAACACCATGATGGGTGTGCCATCCATGGCGGCTTCATCGAGCAGGCCTTGTACCGCCTCATTCGAGGCGCGCCATGCAAAACGGCCTTCTACCAGGCGCAGGCCTTGTTGGCGCTCGGCGCCGTGGCGTTGCAGCAGCAGGAAGAATTCATGCGTGTCCTTCATCGCAGCCCAGTCCGTGGCCAGGGCGTCAGCGTCGATCTCGCTGTCATCCTTGATGGGCTTGCGCGGTGCGGCAGGGCCGAAGCTTGCGGGGGCCGCTTGGGCGTCGGTGAAACGCTCTACCAGTGCAGCCCAGGCTGCGCGGTCGGTGGCTTCGCGCGCAAAAATCTTGTGCACAGCCAGACCACTCGCGTTAAAAAATTGCAGGCTTTGGGATGGCAGTTGGCCCGCATTGGCAGCCGCCTCTTGCACCGCAAAACCGGCATGCCATTGGGTAAAGAACAGGCGCAGATCGATCAAGGGGTCGAGTGCCAAACCCACATGGCCGTTGACGGAAACATTGCGGTACACGCCGTCTTTTTCATGCACGGTCGATTCATTACGGGTCAGCGCCATCACGGTGCCGCAGGCTTCCAGCGCCTGCAACACGTCCACCCACGGGCCCTGCAGGCGCACGGCCTTGAGTGGCAAGTCGTGTGCGCCCACATGGGCCGCAACAACGGCACCCTCGCTCAAGCCCAGGCTGGCCGCAGCATCTTTGGCACGCAGGCCCGAGCGGCGAGCGGCAGAAAAGTCGGCCCGCACGGTGGCGGGGTCGAGCGTGGTGGTGTCTTTGTTGGCGAGGGTACTCATGGGTGAAATTCAGTATGTTGGGAAGGCAGTTTTTCCATGCATGCCACGCAGGGGCTTGGGGGCTGGCAGGAAGAAGGCGTTTGCATAAAACGCCCTGACAAGGAGCCCACCAGTACAACCCTCAAGCGAGGATTGCACTGGGGCTGTTTGTCGATCAGGGAGCGGGCTGGACATCCATCTGCAGCGTCCAGGTCTGGGCACCGGTGTAGGCAGGGGCACCGGCTGCGACAGCAGCGTAGGCAATGCTGCTCAGGCGGATGCGGGCGTAGCTGGTGCCTTCGCCCGAACGCACCAGGGTGGCATTTTCAGGATTGGCTTTGAGCATGTGCTGGCCAGCCAGGCCTGCGGCAATGGCCAC
>JAGOEY010000058.1 GCA_017997515.1 Burkholderiaceae bacterium
CCCTGCCCCCGCGTGCCCGTGCGGCACTGGGCAAAGAGGTCGTGGACGAGTACTACGCCGACGAAGCCAACAAGGTGCTGCAACCCGTGGCGAAGTTCCTGGCCCGCAAGGACATCGTGGCCAACACCGCATACAAGGTTGGCCCCATCGGTGAAAGCATTGCCAAATTTGCCGACAGCGGCAAGTTCGATCTGGTGATCATGGGCTCCCACGGCCAGGGCGCACTGGGCAACCTGGTGATGGGCTCCGTCGCCACCGAAGTGCTGGCCCGCTGCAAGGTGCCAGTGCTGCTGGTCAGATAAGGTACACCCCCAGGCTTCGCGGACTTCGTTCCGCTACTCCCTCCCCCTTGCAGGGGGCGATACCAGCGGCCTGGCAAAGCCAGTTCCGCGGTATCACTGGTATGCAGTGCTGTGCACACAGCGAAGACCGAGGTTTTTTGGTACGTTACAAAAATCTCTTCATTTTCTGGGGGCGGCCATTCCGTTGAAGCAGGTGCGCAGCATCAGTTCCAGGATCTGCGCATCGGTGTACAGCCCACTCGCCTGCAAAAACTCGGGCACCGGGTCGCAGGCCCGGGCGTACAGCGTGTACAGCACCACCAGCGGTGGCACGGTCGCGTCCAGTGTGCCGTCGGCCTGCGCGGCCTCGATCCACGCGCCCAGCTGGTCGCTGATCTCCATCAGACCGTCCACATAGTCCTTGTTGCCAATCAGTGTGGCGCGCAGCGTGGAGTTGCGGCTGGGCAGGGACGGCATCTCGTTGGCGAGTTGCAGCTCCATCATCCAGCGCACCACGGCCCGCAGCTGGTCCAGCGGCGGCGCGCCCGGGGGCAACTGCTGCAAAAACGCCTGCGCACGGCGGATCACGTACACCATGGCGGCGGCGGCCAGGTCTTCTTTGCCGGGGAAGTGTTTGTACAGGCTAGCCTTGGCAATCCCCACCGCCGCGGCCACCTCGTCCACCGTCATCGCGTCAAACCCCTTCTCCCCCAGCAGCCGGATCACTGCCTGGACGATCGCGTCTTCACGCGCCTGGAGCATTTGCGCCTTGAAGGACAGTTTGGCGGGCGGGGCGGCAAGTGCAGTGTTCATGCCCACATCTTATCTCTGGCAGTCAGAAAAAACATGCAACGGCTGTTTTGCGACCCGTTGGTAGCATTTTTACCCGGCATTACACCGTCAGCGCCCGCGCGGCCGCCTGTGTGAGTGCGCTGCTGAGGGCATCCAGCACGTCCGACTCCAGGTTCCAGCAGTGCCAGTACAGCGGCACGGCCAGGGTGTGGCCGGGGGCGAGGTTGACCAGCTCACCCGTCTCCAGCGGTGCACGCGCCATGTGTTCGGGCAGCACACTCGCGCCCCAGCCGGCCAACACGGCGCGCAGCTGGCCTTCGGAGCTGGGCACAAACAGCTGGCGCAGGCTGACCCGTTTGAGCCCAAACACCTGGCCGATAAATTCGCTCTGGATACCGTCCTTGCGGTTGAACGCGATGAACGGCACGCCACGGAAGTTGTGCGCCGTCAGCCCGCCGGGCAGCTGGCTCTGGGCAAACCCGGTGCTGGCCACCGCCACGTAGTGCATGGCCCCCAGCGGCACCACCTTGCAGCCGCGCAGCGCGGGCTTGAGGGTGGTGACACAACCAATCACCTGGCCCGAGCGCAGCCATTCCTGGGTGAAGTTCTGGTCGTCGGTGATGATCTCCAGCGGCAGGCCACCCCGCACCAGCGCGCCGACGGCCGGCATGGCCCAGGTGGCAATGCTGTCGGCGTTGATGGCGATGGAGATACGTTCCTCCTCACGTGCGCCGCCCTGGGTGTGGGGTGCCAGCTCCTGCAGGTCACGCTCCAGGTCGGCACGCAGCAGGCGCAGCTGTTTGGTGTGTTTGAGCAGCAGTTGCCCAGCCGAGGTGGCCTTGAGCGGGCGGCTGCGCACGATGAGCACCGAGCCCGCCTGCGCCTCCAGCGCGCGCAAACGCTGCGACACGGCCGACTGCGTCACGTTCAGGCGCTGGGCGGCGCGCTCGAAACCGCCCTCTTCCACGATGGCAGCCAGGCACTCCAGGGCGGCAGGGTCAAAGGTGCTCATGGCAGGACGCTTCTATTAGATGTGCTGATAGTCGGGCTGTTAGTTTAATTTTTCTTTCGCAAAAAAGGCGCTTCCCCGACACTGCACACCATGAAAACCATTGTTTTGGGCGCAGGCATCATCGGCATCAGCACGGCGTGGCACCTGCTGCAGCGCGGGCACGAGGTCACCGTGGTGGACCGCCAACCCGACGCGGCGCTGGAGACCAGTTTTGGCAACGCCGGGCAGATTTCGGTGAGTTACTGCGAGCCCTGGGCCAACCGCGACGCGCCGCTGAAAGCGCTGAAGTGGATGTTCGACAAGGAAGCACCGCTGCTGTTCCGGCCACAACTCGACTGGCAGCAATGGCGCTGGGGCCTGCAGTTTCTGGCGCAGTGCAACGACGCGGCGTTCGAGCGCAACGTGCAGCAGATCGTGGCGCTGGGCGCGTACAGCCACACCGCGCTCAAAGAGGTGGTGCAGGCCAC
Organism: Burkholderiaceae bacterium; assembly: GCA_017997515.1. Next base: position 2,553 of record JAGOEY010000058.1, read on the forward strand.
CGGCATCGACTACCACCGGCTGGAGCGCGGCATCGCCCACTTCTATACCGACGCCAAAGCCTTTGATGCCGCCGCGCACGCGTCGGAGCTGATGCGCCAATACGGCGTGGAGCGGCGGATGGTCAGCCGCGACGAGCTGCTGCAGATCGAGCCCGCGTTCCGCAGCTACGGCGCAAACATCGCGGGCGGCACCTACACCCGCAGCGACGAAAGCGGCGACGCCCGCCAGTTCACCCAGGCGCTGGCCCGGCGCTGCGCCGAGCGGGGCGCGCAGTTCCTGTATGGCCACCACGTCGTGCGGCTGGAGACGACCGGAAATGCTATTGATTCAATAGCTGTCAGCGCACATGGGTCGGACGCCAGAGGCCAAAAAGACGTTAAAAAACTGGTGGCCGATGCCTATGTGGCTGCCTGCGGCTCCTACACCGCGCCGCTGCTGCGCAGCGTGGGGGTAGACCTGCCGATCTACCCCGGCAAGGGCTACAGTGCCACCTTCCCGCTGCTGCGCCCGGACGACGCACCGCAGGTCTCCACCATCGACGACGGCCGCAAGATCGCCATGACACGCATGGGCGACGTGCTGCGGGTGGCGGGCACCATCGAGCTGGGCGGTTTTGACCTGTCGCTCGACAACCCGGTGGCCCGCGCACGCTGCCACATGCTGTCGCGCCGCATCGAGGAAATCCTGCCCGGCGTGTGTGACACCCGCACGCCCGAACAAGGCGGCAACCCGCAGTACTGGACCGGCCTGCGCCCCGCCACCCCGACCAACATCCCCTTCATCGGCCGCACGAAGGTGGGCAAACTCTGGGTCAACGCTGGCCACGGCACGCTGGGCTGGACCCATGGTGCGGGCTCCGGCAAGGCGCTGGCGGAACTGATGGGAGGTGCCATGCCGCAGATGGCGAGCGGCAAGGACGGCAAGGGGTTTGGGTTCCTCGGCTACTGAGTGCCGCGGAGGGTGTGGCCCCTCCACCAGCCCATACTGCTGCGAAAGAAGTTCGCACACGGGCACGACTCCGGCTTACATTTACGATACAGGTTTGCGCGCACCGCCATCCGGCGCACCCGCAAGCCGAGGAGCAACACCATGGTGAACGAATTGATAGCCTACTGTGGCCCCGCCGCCGTGCCCGAGGACGTGTGGCTGCGCTGGAACACCGACCCGGTGCTGATCGCCGCGCTGGCCGCATTGGCATATGGCGTGGCCCGTCGCGCGACGCATAAAAACGCGGGTTGGGCTGCGATCGCGCTGATGGCCGTGGTGTTTATCTCGCCGCTGTGTGCGCTGTCGTCGGCCCTGTTCTCGGTGCGTGTACTGCACCACGTCATCCTGGTCAGTGCCGCAGCACCGCTGCTGGCGCTGGCGTTCCCGCAGCGGCGCGCCGGGGTGGTGCCGCTGGCACTGCTGGTGGCGGCCCACGCGGTGGCCCTGTGGGTCTGGCACGCGCCCGGGCCCTATGCCTGGGGGCTGGCCACGGTGCCAGGCTACTGGCTGATGCAACTCACGCTGCTGGGCAGCGCCTGGTGGATGTGGCGCGCCATTCTCTCCAACACCACCCCCAACGGCAGCGCACTGGTTGCGCTGGCAGTGACGGTGGGGCAGATGGGTTTGCTGGGTGCTCTGATCGTGTTTGCGTCGGGGCCGCTGTACCCGGTGCACTTCGCCAGCACGCTGGAGTGGGGCTTCACCCCGCTGGGCGACCAGCAACTCGCCGGGCTGCTGATGTGGGTGCCCGCCATGCTTCCGTACCTGGCCACGGGTTTGTGGCTTGCCTGGACGAGTCTGCGTCCCAACACCGAGGTTGCCCTGTGACTACCGCACTCAAATTTATCCATCTGGCGGCGATTGCCATCTGGTCCGGCGGGCTGCTGGCTTTGCCCTTTTTGTTCTGGCAACGCAGGGGGCTGCAGGCCGGGCCTGAGCTGGACCGGCTGCACCGCATCGTGCGCCTGGTGTATGTGGTGCTGACCTCACCCGCCGCCTTTGTCGCCATCGCCAGCGGCACGGGGCTGATCTTTTTGCAGGCCACGTTTGAAGAGTGGTTCTCGGTGAAGATGGTGCTGGTGGGCGGCATGGCCATGCTGCACGTGGTGGCGGGGCTGGTGGTGCACCAGCTGTTCTCACCCAAAGGCAGCTTCAGCGGCTTTGCGTTTGTGACCTTGGCGACCACCTATGCGGTGCTGATCACCGCCATTTTGTGGGTGGTGCTGGCCAAACCGCAGCTCGACTCCAACGCGTTTGCAGCCCACCTGTTCGAGCCCGGCGCGCTGTCGCGCATCTGGTATCAGTCCTTCGGTGAAACCAGGATACCAATGCCATGATCGAACACCAGCTTGCCCCCATGCCAGCCGGCAAAACCGACCATGACCGACGCCAGCATCGACAGCAGCAAGCCGTGTGGCAGCACCGAGACCGGGTCGGTCAGCCGCAGGCCCCAATTGGCGCCGGAAATGGCCACCAGCGTCATGGCGGCAATGGCGTGCGACCAACTGGCCTCGTGCAGGCGAATGCCGCGCACCAGCAGCAACTCGGCCGTGCCGATGATGCTGGCGGCCACACCACTCACGAAGGCCATGCCGGCCGACCAGATGCCCACACGCAGCCAGAACACGTCACCCGACCACCAGTAAATGACGTCAACGCCCAGCGTCGCGATCACGAAGGCCACCGGAAAATGCACCAGCAACACATGGATGGGGTGGCCCACAATCGCCACTTTGGAGCCGACGTCGAGCCGCTCCAGCTCCAGCTGAACCGCGCTGGGGGCGGGAATGGGGGTGGGGGTTTTGGCCATGGGGGGAATCCTTCGCGTGACAAGCGGCATCGGTCTATGAGCCGGTATCGTAGCGCTTTGCAGGCCAGTTGCGTGCTGGGCGTTGCGGCGGCCTTGTCAGGTTGCGCCGGGCCCCTCTCTACCCTCACGCCGGGCGGCCCGGCCGGGGCGTCGATCGCAACGATGTGGTGGGTCATGCTGGGCGGCGCCACAGTGCTGTTTTTGCTGGTGATGGGCCTGTTCTGGCTGGTCATGCGGCGCCCGGCATGGGCGGCGCGGGTCAGCCCGGGGCGCTGGATTGTGTGGGGCGGGCTGGTGCTGCCAAGTGTGGTGCTGGCACCCCTGATTGCCTATGCGCTGGTGACCGGTGAGCGCCTGCTGCCCTTCGCCAGCAGTGCTCCACAGCAGATCGAGGCCGAGGCCCGGCAGTGGAACTGGACCTTCCGTTACCCCGCCCATGGCGGCGTGGCCACCCACGACGTGCTGCTGCTCCCGGTGGGGGTGCCGGTTGACATGGTGGTGAGCAGCAAAGATGTGGTGCACGCGTTCTGGGTGCCGCAGCTGGCGGGCAAGGTGGACGCCGTGCCCGGGCGCATCAACCGCCTGCGTATCCAGGCGGACAAGCCAGGTCGGTACGACGCGCTGTGTAATGAATTTTGTGGCACCGGCCACACGGCCATGCGCTTCACCGTGGTGGCCTACCAGCCCGAAGATTTCGCCGCCGCGCTGGCACAGGAAGTGGCAACCCACGAGGCAGAAAAAAAATGAGCACACCTACCGCACCGGTCGATTCGATCGAACCCTCACAGCCGCAGCCCACCACCGCGCTGCGGCTGCACCGCCAGCTGACCGCCATCTGGGCCACCGGGCCGGGCTGGCAGCGGCTGGCTTCCGTGAACCACTCGGTCATTGGCATGCGCATGATGGTGACCTCGTTCGCCTTTTTCCTGATCGCTGGCATCCTGGGCATGCTGATCCGGGTGCAACTTGCCACGCCTGAGTCGGCCTTCATGGGTGCGGAGACCTACAACCAGGTCTTCACCATGCATGGCTCGATGATGCTGTTCCTCTTTGCCATCCCGATGGTGGAGAGTTTTGCGGTGTACCTGACGCCCAAAATCCTGGGCACACGCGACTTTGCCTTCCCACGGCTCACAGCGTACGGCTACTGGTGTTACCTGTTTGGTGCCACGATCCTGACCGTGTCGCTGATTGCCCAGGTGGCCCCCAACGGCGGCTGGTTCATGTACACACCGCTGAGCTCGAACGTCTTCAACCCCGGCATGAATTCCGATATCTGGCTGCTGGGCGTGACCTTTGTGGAAATCTCGGCGCTGTCGCTGGCGGTCGAGATTGTGGTGTCGGTGCTGAAGATGCGCGCGCCCGGCATGTCGCTCGACCGCATGCCGATCTTCGCCTGGTACATCCTGGTCACGGCGCTGATGATGCTGGTGGCGTTTCCGCCGCTGATCCTCGGCTCGATCCTGCTGGAGGTCGAGCGCGCCTTTGGCCTGCCGTTCTTCGACCCCACACGCGGCGGCGACCCGCTGCTGTGGCAGCACCTGTTCTGGCTGTTTGGCCACCCGGACGTGTACATCATCTTCCTGCCCATGGCGGCGGTGCTGTCCACCATCATTCCGGTCTTTGCAGGCAGGCCGCTGGTGGGTTACCGGGCGTCCGTGGTGGCAATCATTGCGGTGGGTTTCCTGAGTTTTGGCCTCTGGGTGCACCACATGTTCACGGTGGGTATCCCGCATCTGGCGCTGGCGTTTTTCTCGGCCGCATCGGCCATTTTGGGCATCCCCACGGCGCTGCAGATTTTTGCCTGGCTCGCCACACTGGCCCACGGCAAGCCGCGCTGGAGCCTGCCCATGCTCTACGTGTTCGGCTTCTTCTTCGTTTTTGTCTGTGGTGGCCTGACCGGCATCATGCTGGCCATGGTGCCGTTCGACTGGCAGGCACACGACACCTATTTCGTCGTGGCCCACCTGCACTACGTTGTGGCCGGTGCGCTGGCGTTCCCCATGCTGGCCGGGATGTACTACTGGCTGCCGCTGCTGACCGGGCGCACCACCGTGCGGGGCCTGTCCACCCTGGCGTTCTGGCTGGTTTTCGTGGGCTTTAACCTGACCTTCTTCATGATGCACCTGACCGGGCTGATGGGCATGCCACGGCGGGTCTACACCTTCTATGGCGACGAGGGCTGGAACTGGCTCAACCTGCTGTCGTCGGTGGGCAGCTTCATCATGACCATCGGCTTCGCGCTGGTGGTGATCGACCTCATCGTGCAGCTGCGCTACGGCCGTCGTGTGCGGCGCGACCCGTGGAAAGCGGCCACCCTGGAATGGGCCATGCCGATCCCGCCCCAGCCCTATGCGTTTGCCTCAATCCCCCACTTCGACACCGCCACCGAACGCGCAGCCCCTGGCGACACCGCACTCTCGCTGGCGCGTGGTGAGGGTTATCTGGGCTTCACCCGCAACGGCTGGCCAGAAGCGCTGGGCGTGCACATCACCAGCGGCAAACCCGAGCAGCTGATCGTGCTGCCGCAACCCACCTACCTGCCCCTGGTCACCGCCATTGCCACAGCAGCCGTGGTGCTGGCCATTCTGTTCAAGTTCTACCTGCTGGCGATCTTGGTGACAGTGGTCATCGCCGGGCTGTTTATCTATGGCGGCCAAAGCGCGGGCCATACACGTGACTACGGCCCGCTGCCCATTGGCCGCGGCATCAGCGTGCCACCCCACACCGAGGTGGCGGGCACACCGCCCTGGATGGCGATGGTGTGCACCTTGGTGGCCGACGGAACCCTGTTTGCCTCGCTGGTGTTTGGCACCTTCTACCTCTGGCTGGCCGCACCCAACTGGCCCTCGGCGGTGGCGTTTAACCCGAACCGCATCCTCGCGCTGGGTGTGTTGGCCGGGCTGGTCGTGGCGGCCATGGCGGCACGCCGTGCGCTGCGTGCCCTGGTGGCGGGGGGCAAACCACAGGGCTGGATCGCCCTGGCCATGCTGTCGCTGGTGCTGGCAATTGCAGCCGTGGTGGGGCTGATTGGCGGCGTCATCCCGCACCCGCGTGAACATGCGCTGGGTGCCACCGCCGCTGCGCTGCTGAGTTACATCGCAGTACATGCAGGCATCGGGCTGCTGTTCCTCACCAGCAACCTGCTGCGCATCCGGGCGGGCATGGTGTCAGCACTGCGCCATACCGATCTGCGGCTGACCCGGCTGTGGCTGGCGTTCACCGCGGTCACCGGTGCCATTGCGCTGGCGCTGGTGTTGGCACTGCCCTCACTGGTGTCGATCATGGGAGCACAAGCATGAGCGCCCACCCCACCGTGCCTCCCCGCCGTCTGTGGTGGCTGGGCGCAGGCTTCTTCGTCTGGTGCAGCGCCATCGCCGTGTTGTATGCGCTGCACGCCATCGGCTGCGTCTTCGATTGGCCAACCACCCTTCTGCGCTGGAGCCTGGTGCTGGTGTT
>JAGOEY010000059.1:0-4127 GCA_017997515.1 Burkholderiaceae bacterium
CGACGGAGAGCCAGGTGCACCGCGAGCTGGCATCGGGTCTGTCGGCCCCCATCGGCTTCAAGAACGGCACGGACGGCAACATCCGCATCGCCACTGACGCGATCCAGGCGGCAGCGCGCGGCCACCACTTCCTGTCGGTGCACAAAAACGGCCAGGTCGCCATCGTGCAAACCAACGGCAACAAGGACTGCCACGTGATCCTGCGCGGCGGCAAGGCCCCCAACTACGACGCGGCCAGCGTGGCTGCGGCCTGCAAGGACCTGGAAGCGGCCAAACTGCCTGCCACATTGATGGTCGATTGCAGCCACGCCAACAGCAGCAAACAGCACCAGAAACAGATCGACGTGGCGCAGGACATCGCCGCGCAGATCGCGGGCGGCAGCAAGAGTGTGTTTGGTGTGATGGTCGAAAGCCACCTGACTGCAGGTGCCCAGAAATTCACGCCTGGCAAGGACGAGATTGCGGGCCTGGAATACGGCAAAAGTATCACCGACGCCTGTATTGGCTGGGATGATTCGCTGGCGGTGCTGGAGACTTTGTCGAAAGCCGTGGCGCAGCGGCGCGGCTGATCTTTAAGAGAGAAATAGGGCTGGTGCGCAGGCGTAGCCTGCGCATGCAGCTATAAAAACTATAGTCAATTAGAGACGGCTGCGCAGGGCATCCAGCAGCTTCTCGTGGATGCCCCCAAAGCCACCATTGCTCATACACACGATGTGGTCGCCGTCGCGCGCAGCGGCGGTGACCTGGGCGATGAGCGGCTCCAGCGTATTCACCACCTGCACACGCGCGCCCATCGGGGCCAGTGCGGCGGCGGCGTCCCAGTCCAGCCCGGCGCTGTGGCAGAACGACAGGTCGGCAGCTTCCAGGCTCCACGGCAGCTGGGCCGCCATGGTGCCGAGTTTCATGGTGTTGGAGCGGGGCTCGAACACGGCCAGGATACGTGCCGTCTGCTGGCCGTCTGCGTCGAGCTTGCGGCGCAGGCCGTCAAGGGTGGTGCGGATGGCGGTGGGGTGGTGGGCGAAGTCGTCGTAGACGGTGATGCCTCCGTTCACTGTTCCCACCACGCCGCGCACTTCCATGCGGCGTTTGGCGTTCTGAAAGTCGCCCAGCGCCCGCGCCGCGTCGGCCGGGGCCACTCCCACGTGGTCGGCTGCGGCGATGGCCGCCAGCGCATTGAGCTGGTTGTGCACACCCGTCATACCCCAGCGCACGGTGGCCACGGGCGCACCGCGCTGCAGCACCGTGAAGTCATGCGGCTCACCGACGGCGGAGAAGTCACTCACCGCTGCGCCAAAACTGCGCACCTCACTCCAACAGCCTTGCGCCAGCACCCGGGTCAGGCTTTCTTCCAGCCCGTTCACAACAACACGGCCCGCCCCGTGTGCTCCCGTTCCGGGCACGGTGCGCACAAGATGGTGAAATTGGCGTTCGATAGCGGCAAGATCATCAAAGATGTCAGCGTGGTCGAATTCCAGGTTGTTCAGCACGGCCGTGCGGGGGCGGTAGTGCACAAACTTGCTGCGTTTGTCGAAAAAGGCAGTGTCGTACTCGTCGGCCTCGATCACGAATGGGCCGCGGGGTGGCTGTGCCCCCTGCTCCGTGTCCCCCGCCCGCTTCGCGTTCTCCTCCTTGACCTGCGCAGGCGGCACAGCCACCCCGCTACCACCGAGGCGGGCAGAGATGTCGAAATTCAAGGGCACGCCGCCGATCAGGAAGCCTGGCTGCAATCCTGCTGATTCCAGCACCCAGGCCAGCATCGAGGTGGTGCTGGTTTTGCCGTGGGTGCCAGCCACCGCCATCACATGGCGGCCCTGCAGCACATGTTCACTGAGCCACTGCGGCCCGCTGGTGTAGGGCAGGCCCGCGTCGAGGATGGCCTCCATCAGCGGGAATTTGGGCGTGCCATCGGGCAGGCGTGCGCGGCTGACCACGTTGCCGATCACAAACATGTCGGGTTTGAATGCCAGCTGGTCAGCCCCAAAACCTTCCACCAGGTTAATGCCCAGCGCCCGGAGCTGGTCACTCATCGGGGGGTAGACGCCGGTGTCGCAGCCGGTGACGGTGTGGCCCGCTTCGCGCGCCAGTGCGGCCACGCCACCCATAAAAGTGCCGCAGATGCCGAGTATGTGAATGTGCATGCGCGGATTTTACGGGGTTTGCAAGCCTATTCAGGCTCTGGCGCAGTAGGTACGGGCGCATTGCGCTACTAAAAACGTAGCTGTTTGTGCAAGGCCTGCCGGGCGTATCACCCTGCGTGTGCCGCGTATTTGGCGCGCCTGTGTGCCAAAAGCGCGGACAATGCCCCTCAAGAGAACCGTATGGACACGCTTAAATCTGAAATCGCCGCTGTGGCTGCCCGTCTGGTGGTGGAGGAGGGGCAGGAGTATGCCCAGGCCAAACACCGGGCGCTGAAGCAGCTGGGTTTGCCCGCGCGTACGGCCTTGCCGGACAACGCCCTGGTCGAGGCGTCGGTGCGTGAATACATCGACCTGTTCTGTGGCGACACCCAGCCGCAGGAATTACATGCCCTGCGGTCGTTGGCGCTGGTCTGGATGGAGCGTATGGCGGTATTTCGCCCGCACCTGACCGGTGCGGTATGGCATGGAACCGCCACGCGTCGGTCCGACATTTACATCCAGTTGTTTTGTGATGACTGCAAATCGGCGGAAATTGCCTTGATTGACCACCACGTTGATTACGAACCCCAGACGGTGCGTGGTTTCCATGGCGGAGACGTGGAGGCTTTGACGGTGGGTGCGCGCAGCACTGCATTGGGCGAGGTGGTGGGGTTGCACTTCATGGTGTACGACCTGGACGATGTGCGTGGGGCACTGAAGCCCGACAGCCAAGGCCGGGTTCCCCGGGGGGATACCACGGCAGTGCGCCGTTTGCTGGATACTCCCGGTTCCTGATTTGAATATATGGCTGAAAAACCTTTAACTGCTCCCATGTCTGCTGCATCTCCGTCTAGTTCGGGGCGGCGCGCCCTTGTGTGGGGCGCAGCCGCAGCGGCCGGTTTGGCGGGGGCGGGGGTCGCTTGGTGGCGTTTTCAGCCCCATGGCAGCTCCAGTGAGGCCAGTGCTGCGCTGGATGCATTCTGGGCTTTGTCGCTGGATACGCCCGATGGGGTACCTATGCCCATGCAGGCGTTCCGGGGTTCGCCGCTGGTGGTCAACTTCTGGGCCACCTGGTGCCCGCCGTGCGTAGAAGAAATGCCGTTACTGGATTCTTTCTACCGCGAAAACAAGTCTAAAAGCTGGCAAGTGTTAGGTGTTGCGGTGGACCAGCCTTCTGCTGTGCGCCGTTTTATGCAAAAAACACCGGTCAGCTACCCGATTGGTATGGCGGGTATGGGGGGTACAGAGTTGTCCAAGTCGCTGGGCAATCTGGCGGGTGGATTGCCCTTCACGGTGGTGGTGCACCCGAATGGAAATGTCATGCACCGTAAAATAGGGCAAGTGACCCCGCAAAACCTGGCGGAATGGGTGGGCGGCATCTGAGGCTGCCCTCGGCGGTCGCATCCCCAAAATTTGGGTGTCAAATTTCTAAAACCATTTAAAAATCATCATCGGCGGCGAATTTGAGGTAAATTCGCGCATCAATTTGTTTCTGGCTGATGGAGTTCCTATGGATTTACGCAAACTCAAGACCCTGATCGATCTGGTATCAGAGTCCAACGTCTCTGAACTTGAAATCACCGAGGCCGAAGGCAAGGTTCGAATCGTCAAGGGTGGTGGTGCTGTAGTTCAGCAGTTCGCAGCACCTTTGGCTGCACCTGTTGCGGCGCAGGCACCTGTGGCTGCAGCAGCACCTGCTGCCCCAGCTGCTGAAGCTGCACCTGCAGGCCATGTCGTCAAGTCGCCCATGGTGGGCACGTTCTACCGTTCGTCCAGCCCGGGTGCTGCTTCCTTCGTGGAAGTGGGAAGCCAGGTCAAGGTGGGTGACACGGTGTGCATCATCGAGGCCATGAAGATTCTGAATGAGATCGAAGCCGACAAGGCGGGCACGGTGAAGCAGATCCTGGGAGAAAATGGCCAGGCTGTGGAGTACGGCCAGCCGCTGTTTGTCATCGAATAAGTGGTGTTTGTCGCTTATGTTTAAAAAGATACTTGTAGCCAACCGGGGGG
>JAGOEY010000059.1:4227-8786 GCA_017997515.1 Burkholderiaceae bacterium
GCCCTCCGTATCCAGCGGGCCTGTCGCGAACTCGGCATCAAGGCCGTGATGGTGTATTCCGAAGCCGACCGCGAGGCCAAGTACGTCAAGTTGGCGGAAGAGGCCGTGTGTATCGGCCCCGCCCCCTCGGGCCAGAGTTACCTGAGCATGCCGGCCATCATTTCGGCCGCCGAGGTGACGGATGCTGAAGCCATCCACCCTGGGTACGGCTTTTTGAGCGAAAACGCCAATTTTGCCGAGCGTGTGGAACAGAGCGGTTTCCAGTTCATCGGCCCCACGCCCGAGTCGATCCGCATCATGGGCGACAAGGTCTCGGCCAAACAGGCCATGATCAAGGCCGGTGTGCCGTGTGTGCCGGGGTCCGAAGGTGAATTGCCGGACGATCCGGTGCAGATCCGCCGTATCGCCAAGTCGATCGGTTACCCCGTCATCATCAAGGCTGCAGGCGGCGGCGGCGGTCGTGGTATGCGTGTGGTGCACACCGAGGCGGCACTGGTCAACGCTGTGCAGATGACCAAGTCAGAGGCGGGCACCGCCTTTGGCAACCCGGCGGTGTACATGGAGAAATACCTCCAGAACCCACGCCATGTTGAAATCCAGATACTGGCCGACAAACACCGCAATGCGGTGTACTTGGGTGAACGCGACTGCTCCATGCAACGCCGCCACCAGAAGGTGATTGAAGAGGCTCCAGCGCCCGGTATTCCGCGCAAACTCATCGAACGGATTGGTGAACGTTGTGTCGCGGCCTGCAAGAAGATCGGTTACCGCGGTGCGGGCACGTTCGAATTCCTGTACGAAAACGGCGAGTTCTACTTCATTGAAATGAACACCCGTGTGCAGGTGGAGCACCCCGTCACCGAGTGGATCACCGGTGTGGACATCGTGAAGACCCAGATCATGGTGGCGGCAGGCGAAAAGCTGCCTTTCACGCAGCGCCAGGTCTCGATCAAGGGCCATGCCATCGAGTGTCGCATCAACGCCGAGGACGCGTGGAAGTTCACGCCGTCGCCGGGGCGTATCACCACCTGGCACATGCCCGGTGGGCCGGGTGTGCGTGTGGACTCCCACTGCTACACCAACTACTTCATTCCGCCGAACTACGACTCGATGATCGGCAAGTTGATTGTGTATGGGGATACCCGCGAAGAGGCCCTGGCCCGCATGCGCACTGCGCTGCTGGAAACGGCAATCGAGGGCATCAGCACCAACATCCCCTTGCACCGCGAGTTGATGGTGGATGCCAAGTTCATGGCCGGTGGTACCAACATCCACTACCTTGAAGAGTGGCTGTCGCAGCACAAGCGCTGAACTGGAAGCACGGAACCTGATGTTTGAACTGAGCCTGTTATGCCCTGAGGACCGTGTGGAGGTCGTCAGTGATGCCCTGGATGCGCTGGATGCCTTGAGCGTGAGTGTGGAAGACGCGGATGCACAAACGGAGGCCGAGCAGGCCCTGTTTGGCGAGCCGGGTATGCCACCCCCCAAGGACGGCTGGCAGCGGTCGCGTATGTTGGCCCTGTTCCCTGACGAGGCCACCGCACGCGCAGCCGCAACACTGCTGGCTGCGCAGGACTTCTTTAGCGACTGCCACATCCTGGGTGTGGCCGAGGTGCCGGACCAGGACTGGGTGCGGCTCACGCAGTCCCAGTTCACCCCGGTGGAGATCACGCCCGAGTTCTGGATCGTTCCCACCTGGCACGAGCCACCAGCGCAGGCCCGCCAAACCATCCGCCTGGACCCCGGTCTGGCGTTCGGCACGGGAACCCACCCGACCACCCGTATGTGCCTGCGCTGGATTGCGCGCCGCGCCACCACACAGCCACTGGGCCGTGTGCTGGACTACGGCTGTGGCTCCGGCATTCTGGCCATTGGTGCTGCCAAATTTGGGGCTACCGACATTGATGCCGTGGACATTGACCCGGCTGCAGTGGAGTCCACAGAGCTGAATGCGCAGGCCAACGCGGTGCAATTACACGCAGGTCTGCCAGACAAGGCCGTGGGGCCTTACAACACCGTACTGGCCAACATCCTGGCCAGCCCTTTGCAGGTGCTGGCGCCGCTCCTGTGTGCCCACGTGGCGGCAGGGGGCTCGCTGGTGTTGGCGGGCATTCTGGAGCGGCAGGCCGATGAGCTGAAAGCTGCTTATGCGCCTTGGCTGGCATTGAACGTGTCCGACAGCGAAGACGGCTGGATTCTCATGACCGCGCAGGCCTGAGCGCCTGAAAAGACAGGGCTTACGGCTCGTGCAGCCGCGCCAGCTGTCAGGATGCTGCTGCTGCGACGGGGGCACATCTCATTCATTGGATTGCATAGCCGCTGTGGCCCCTACAATCTGATGCACATGAGCCTGATCACACGCTGCACCGCCTGCGGAACGCTGTTCAAAGTTGTTCCCGACCAACTCAAGATGGGGGATGGTTGGGTGCGTTGTGGCCACTGCGCCGAAGTGTTCGATGCGTCGGCCCACCTGCAAACGCCTGCGGCCTTGCCAGAAGTTCTGCCATTGGTCGTTGCAACCCCTGATGCACCAGACGTTGTTCGTACCCCTGCCGACACCCTGTTGGACGAGGGGATAGCAGCCGATGAGTCCGCCCCGGGCTTTGCTACCGATGTGGTTCAGCCTTGGGGCAGCTCGGTAGAAGAGGAGGCGCTGGCAGAGCCATCGGCAGCGGGCCATGACCCCCATGCTGACCCCGTTGCGCCCCCACCTGAAGCCCAGGAAGACGACACGCCCTCCGCTTTGTTGTTACACACGGCCACCCATGATGGGGTGGAGGATGCAGATGCTGTCGTTGTGGAGCGCGCTGCCACGGAAGCGGTCAGTCCGGAAGAGGCGGAAGCCGCGCCCCCTGGTGCATCGGACTTCTCTTTTGTGCGCCAGGCCGAGCGCCAGGCGTTCTGGCGGCGTCCCCTTGTGCGCTGGCTGCTCCTGTTTGTCTGCCTGGGTTTGCTGGGTGTTTTGGGGTTTCAGGCTGCTGTACAGCACCGCAACGACATTGCCGCACGTGTTCCGGCTCTGCGCCCCGTGTTGGAGGCGGTATGCCAGCGCCTGGGGTGTGAGGTGTCTGCACGTCGGCACATCGAATCGGTGGTGATCGACAGTTCGTCGTTCAACAAGGGTCGTGGTGACACGTACCAGCTGGGTCTCACGCTCAAAAACACGGCATCCACGGTGCTGGCAACCCCTTCCATCGAACTGACGCTGACCGACGTACAAGACCAGGCGATCCTGCGGCGCGTGCTGCAGCCTGCCGATCTGGGAGTCGCCCCAGAATTGCCGGCCCAAGGGGATGCCACCGTCTCTTTGCCGATTGGGGTGGCCGGTGAGGCAGGCAGTGCGCGTATCGCAGGGTACCGCTTGCTGGCTTTTTACCCCTGACTTTTTAACTTTCACAGTCTGATTTTTTATGGCAGTTGTAATCTGCGGGTCCCTGGCCTTTGACACCATCATGAATTTCGAGGGTCGGTTTGCCGAGCAGATCCTGCCCGACCAGCTGCACATCCTGAATGTGTCTTTTCTGGTGCCAACTTTGCGGCGCGATTTTGGTGGCTGTGCTGGCAATATTGCCTACAGCCTGAAGCTGCTGGGGGGCACACCTTTGCCCATGGCCACGGTAGGCAGCGACGGCGACAGCTACCTGGAGCGCCTGCAATCGCTGCAGATCAGCACCGAGTTTGTCCATGCCGTGCCGGACAGCTTCACGGCCCAGGCCATGATCATGACGGACCGGGACAACAACCAGATTACCGCCTTTCACCCTGGCGCAATGATGCAGGCCCACGTCACACCGGTTGTGGCACGTAAGGACATCACCCTGGGCATCATTTCGCCGGACGGACGTGATGCGATGCTGCAGCATGCCGAGCAGTTCAGTGCTGCCGGTATTCCGTTTGTTTTTGATCCCGGCCAAGGCTTGCCGATGTTCAACGGCGAGGAGTTGACCCGGTTTGTTGCACTGTCAACCTGGGTCACTGTCAACGACTACGAAGGCCAAATGCTGAGTGACCGGACGGGCCTGGATTTCGCCGAAATTTCGCGCCGTGTTCAGGGCCTGGTGGTGACCTTGGGGGCAGATGGCTGTGATGTCTGGGTCGGCGGCGTGTGCGAACGGGTGCCGCCCGTGGTTGCTGATGCCGTGGTGGATCCCACCGGCTGCGGAGATGCCTGGAGAGGCGCATTACTTTTCGGCCTGGAGCAGGGTTGGGACTTGGTGCGTTGTGCCGTGCTGGGCAACCAGGTGGGTGCTCGCAAGATCGCCCAACGGGGGCCTCAGAACTACACACTGCGCTGACCCACCAGCCTTGACGTTGTCCGAGCGTACGGCAGAGGTTAAAAGGCCATGCACCCGCACCATCTGGAGTAGGGCGTAAAAAAAGCCCGGTGTCTTTCGACATCGGGCTCAGGGTTGGCCACTTGGCAGTGGTCAGGGTTTGGTGCCCGTGGGAAACGGCCAGGCAGCTTGCGGGTTCAGGGCAGTCTTGGCAGCTGCGGCAGGAGGAGCCTTGGGGGCAGGCTTCTTGGCGGCTTTTTTGGCAGCAGCTTTCTTGGCTGGGGC
>JAGOEY010000299.1 GCA_017997515.1 Burkholderiaceae bacterium
AAAAGAAGTTCTTGAACGGGAAACGAAAGTACACGATGGCAAACGCCGACAAGAGCGAGATGGCGATCTTGCCAAACGTGATAACCAGCGCCGTCACCAGGCTGACCCACATCATGCGGGCCACCGGGGCGTTCGAGCCAGCGCCGGTGCCGCTGCCCATCAGCGCGGTTTTGTAGGTTTCCCACATGTGGCCGCCGGGCAGCATGGGCATGGGCACCTGCACAATTTCCTGCGCGGTGTGGGTCGAGGCGACGAAGGCCAGGTACAGCGGAAAGGCGACGATCAACACGCCCAGCACCATGATGGCGTGGGCGAGGATGCCCAAGGTTTTGCTACGTTCAACCATGTCAGTAATTCACTTTCTTTTCGACGTAGCGGAACTGCACCACAGTGAGGATGACCACGATGGACATCAGCACCACCGACTGCGCAGCCGAGCCACCGAGGTCGCCGTTCTTGAAGCCGTCGTGGTAAACCTTGTAGACGAGGATCAGCGTGTCGCGACCCGGGCCACCCTGGGTGGTGGCGTCGATGATGGCGAAGGTGTCGAAGAACGCATACACCACGTTGATCACCAGCAGGAAGAAGGTGGTGGGCGACAGCAGCGGGAACTGGATCGTCCAGAACCGGCGCCAGGGCCGGGCACCGTCAATGGCGGCGGCTTCGATCAGCGAGCGTGGGATCGACTGCAGGCCTGCCAGGAAGAACAGGAAGTTGTAGGAGATTTGCTTCCACACGGCGGCCGACACGATCAGTG
This sequence comes from Burkholderiaceae bacterium, assembly GCA_017997515.1. Next base: position 758 of record JAGOEY010000299.1, read on the forward strand.
TCATGGCGTGGTTGGAGTTGAGCAAATGGTTCCATTCGACGCCGATTTGGCGCAGGCCATACGACACCACCCCCAGCGAGGGTGAAAACATGAACACCCACAACACACCGGCCACCGCAGGGGCCACGGCATACGGCAGGATCAGCAGGGTTTTGTAGAGCATGGCACCGCGCACGATGCGGTCGGCAAAAATGGCCAGCACCAGCGAAATGCCGATACCCAGCGTGGCCACCAGCACCGAAAACACGGCCGTGACCCGGAAGGATTCCAGGTAAGCCTCGTCGTTCCAGAGGTGGCGGAAATTCTCAAAGCCCACCCACTCGGTGGACGTGCCAAACGCGTCCTGCATCTGGAACGACTGCAGCAAGGCCTGGCCTGCGGGCCAGAAAAAGAACACCGTGATGATCACCAGCTGCGGCAGCAGCAGGGCCCACGGCAGCCAGGAAGAGGGGAATAGAACGCGTTTTTCCATAAAGCCGTTTCAGTGAAAGCAAACCCGCTCCACGGGGAAGCCATGGAGCGGGTCGCGAGTCTAGCAGCCTGGGTTTGTGGTGGAAGCCACCGTCAAACACCCATAAAAATCAGGACTTGTTGGCCTTCTGGAAGCGTTCCAACTGCTCGTTGCCACGCTGCACGGCGGTGTCCAGCGCTTCTTTGGCGGTCTTTTTGCCCGCCCAGATTTGCTCGGTTTCCTCGTCAATGATGGTCCGCACCTGCAGGAAGTTGCCCAGGCGCACACCACGCGACTTGTCGGTGGTCTTGCGGATCATCTGGGTCACGGCCACGTCGGTGCCGGGAAACTGCTTGTAGAAGCCGGATTTGACCGTCAGGTCATAGGCGGCCATGGTGATGGGCAGGTAACCCGTACGCTTGTGGCTGGCGGACTGCACTTCCGCACCCGACAGGAACTGGAAGAACTGCGCCACACCCTTGTATTCCGCTGGCTTCTTGCCCGCCATGACCCACAGGCTGGCACCCCCAATGATGGTGTTTTGCGGTGCACCTGCCACGTCAGGGTAGTAGGGCAGCGGTGCAATACCGTAGGCAAACTTGGCTTCCTTGGCCACCCGCGCGTACAGGCCGGACGAGCCGGTCATCATCGCGCATTCACCCGAGGGGAAGGACACGTCAGCCACGTTGTCGCGGCCCTTGTACACAAACAGGCCTTGTTTGGACATGTTGGCCAGGTTTTCAAAGTGGCGCAGGTGCAGCGGCGAGTTAAACGCCAGGCGGGCGCTCGGGCCGCCAAAACCGTTGTTCTGTGTGGCGTACAGGGTGTTGTGCCAGGTGGAGAAGCTTTCCAGCTGCGTCCAGCTGATCCAGCTGGTGGTGAACGGGCACTTGTGGCCTGCGGCCTTCAGTTTGGCTGCGGCCAGGGCCACTTCAGGCCAGGTCGAAGGGGCTTTTTCGGCATCCAGGCCAGCGGCTTTGAACGCGTCCTTGTTGTAGTAGAAAACCGTGGTCGAGCTGTTGAACGGCAGCGACAGCATCTGGCCATTGGCGGCGGTGTAGTAACCCGCAACAGCTGGGATGTAGGCGTTCTGGTCGAACTTGACGCCGCCTTCCTTCATCACTTCGGCCACTGGCTTGATGGCACCCTTGGCGGCCATGAGTGTGGCGGTGGCGACTTCCTGGCCTTGCAGGATGTGCGGTGCATTGCCCGCACGGAACGCGGCCACCGCGCCGGTCATGGTCTCTGCATAGTTGCCCTTGTAGGTGGGCACAACCTTGTAGTCCTTCTGGCTGTCGTTGAACTGTTTGGCCTGGTCATTGACCCATTCGCCCAGCGGGCCGCTCATGGCGTGCCACCACTGGATCTCGGTTTGGGCGTAAGCCGGTGCACCCATGGTGAGGGCGAGCGCGGCCGTGAGGCCCAAAGTCTTGAATTTCATGGAATCTCCTGAAATGGGGAAAAAAGCGATGGTAGGACGTGTTTGTGACACTGACATGAGCTTGTGTCACAAACGCGCAGCCCACT
>JAGOEY010000060.1:0-5096 GCA_017997515.1 Burkholderiaceae bacterium
AACAGGCGCACCCACAGCAGGGTCAGCACGGTGGCACCCACGATGCTGAACAGGGGCCAAGGGTCTTCAATCCAGAAGATGGGGTGCCGGTTCAGCAGCAGGTCGCGGATCGTGCCGCCACCCACTGCGGTGACAGAAGCCAACACCAGGATGCCGAGCAGATCGAGCTGCGCAGCGATACCCGCAAGTGCGCCGCTGATGGCAAACACGGCAACGCCGCAAAGATCGAAAAAACGCAGGAGCACGGTGTGACGGGTTTGGGGTTACGTCAGGTGGCCGACAAGTCTTGCGCCAGCGTGCGCCGCTCGTCAAACACAAAACAACTGCCCTGGTAGTGCGCGCCGTCGGTTTCCTCAAAGTACTTGAGGATGCCGCCCTCCAGCTGGTACACATGCTCCAGCCCCACTTCCTGCATCAGGATGGCGGCTTTTTCGCAGCGGATGCCGCCGGTGCAGAAGCTGACCACGGTTTTGTCCTGCAGCTCGGCCTTGTGGGCCTGCAGCGCGGCGGGGAATTCGGTGAACTTGGTGATGCGCCAGTCGATGGCACCTTCAAACGTGCCGTGGTCCACCTCGAAGTCGTTGCGGGTGTCCAGCGTGACCACCGGGCGGCCGTTGTCGTCCACACCTTGCTCCAGCCAGCGCCGCACGGTGGCAGGGGCAACGGCCGGGGCGCGGCCGTTGGCGGGACGGATGGTGGGGTGGTTCATTCGGATGATTTCACCCTTCACCTTGACCAGCATCTTGCGAAACGGCTGGCTGGCCGACCAGCTTTCCTTGGGGGCGATGTCGGCAAACCGTGCGTCATGGTGCAGCTGCGCCACAAAGCCGCGCACCGCGTCGGCCGGCCCGGCGAGGAACAGGTTGATGCCTTCTTCGGCCAGCAGAATGGTGCCTTTGAGGGCCAGCGCCTGGGCGCGCGCTTGCAGCAGTACACGCAAGTCCTCTGCGTCGGGCAGGGGGACAAACTTGTACGCGGAAATGTTCAGGATGGTGTTCACGGAGGGCATTTTAAAGGCGGCACCGGAACCGGTTACACAAGATAAAAGTCCTGGCGGGCGGGATCGGAGCGTGGAGTTTTTACAATGGGGGCAATGTTTGTCCATCTCCGCCTCCATACCGAATTTTCCGTCGTTGACGGCACCAACCGCATCGATGAGGTCGTCAAAGTGGCGGCCAAGGACGGCCAGCCCGCGCTGGCCATCACCGATCTGAACAATTTGTTCGGGGCCGTCAAGTTCTACCGCGAGACGCGGGGCAAAGGCGTCAAGCCGCTGATTGGGGCCGAGATCTTCCTCGAAGGCCTGGGCAAAGACCCGCTGATGCTGTCGCGCATCGTGCTGCTGGTGCAAAGCCGCCAGGGGTACCTGAACCTGTCCGAGCTGCTGGCCCGGGTCTGGACGCAAAACACGGGCAAGGCGCAGGCGGTGTGCAAACTGGCCTGGCTGCAGGAGCTGAACGAGGGGCTGATTGCGCTGTCGGGGGCGCAGGCCGGGCCGGTGGGGCAGGCGCTGGTGCAGGGCGACGCGTCGCGTGCGGCCACGCTGGCGCTGCAATTGGCGGGTGTGTTTCCGCACCGGTTTTATCTGGAGCTGCAGCGCGCCGGGCGGCCCGAGGACGAGGCCCATGTGGTGGCAGCGGTACAACTGGCGGCGCGCCTGAAGCTGCCAGTGGTGGCCACCCACCCCGTGCAGTTCACCGAATACGACGACTACGAGGCGCACGAGGCGCGGGTGTGTATCTCGGAGGGTGAGATCCTGGGCAACCAGCGCCGGGTGCGCAAGTTCACGCGTGAGCAGTATTTCAAGTCCAGCGCCCAGATGCAGGAACTGTTCGCCGACATTCCCAGCGCCATTGCCAACACGCTGGAGATCGCCAAACGCTGCAGCTTGACGCTCGACCTGGGCAACCCGCAGCTGCCCGCCTTTCCCACACCCGAGGTGGATGGTCGGCATATGTCGCCCGAGGAGTACTTTCGTTACGCATCCCACGAGGGGCTGAAGGAGCGGATGCTGCACCTGTACCCCAATGGTGACCAGCGCGAACGCGAAATGCCTCGGTATGTGGCCCGGCTGGAGTTCGAGATCAACACCATTCTGAAGATGGGGTTCCCCGGCTACTTTTTGATCGTGGGGGACTTCATCAACTGGGCCAAGAAAAACGGCTGCCCCGTGGGCCCGGGCCGGGGCTCGGGTGCGGGCTCGCTGGTGGCGTATTCGCTCAAGATCACCGACCTCGACCCGCTGCAGTACAACCTGCTGTTCGAGCGGTTTTTGAACCCGGAGCGGGTGTCCATGCCCGACTTCGACATTGACTTCTGCCAGACCAACCGTGACCGGGTGATTGACTACGTCAAGGACAAATACGGCAAGGAGGCGGTGAGCCAGATCGCCACCTTCGGTACCATGGCCGCGCGCGCGGCCATCCGCGACGTGGGCCGGGTGCTGGACATGAGTTACATGTTCTGCGACGGCATCAGCAAGCTCATCCCGAACAAGCCGGGTATGTCGGTCACGCTGCAGTACCCGCCCAGCCAGAAGAAAGAGGGCGACAAGAACAACTACGCCATCGAGATGGAGCCGGTGCTGGCCGACCGGATCAACAAGGAAGAAGACGTCAAAACCCTGATCGAGCTGGCGCAAAAGCTCGAAGGCATGACCCGCAACATCGGCATGCACGCAGGCGGCGTGCTGATTGCGCCAGGCAAACTCACCGATTTCTGTCCGCTGTACCAGCAGCCGGGCAGCGAGTCGGCCGTGAGCCAGTACGACAAGGACGACGTGGAGGCCATTGGCCTGGTGAAGTTCGACTTCTTGGGCCTGGCGACCCTCACCATCCTGGAGATTGCCAAGGAATTCATCGTGGCCCGCCACAAGGGCCAGGAGCATTTTGCGTTCGAGAACATCAGGCTCGACGACGGCCCGACCTACCGGCTGTTCCAGGACGGCAAGACCGAGGCCGTGTTCCAGTTTGAAAGCTCGGGCATGCAGCGCATGTTGAAAGACGCCAAACCCACGCGTCTGGAAGACCTGATTGCGCTCAACGCCTTGTACCGCCCCGGCCCGATGGACCTGATTCCAAGCTTCGTGGCGCGTAAACACGGGCGCGAAGAGGTCGAGTACCCGCACCCGCTGGTGGCCGAGATGCTGAGCGAGACCTACGGCATCATGGTCTACCAAGAGCAGGTGATGCAGACCGCGCAGATTCTGGGCGGCTTCACGCTGGGAGGCGCCGACTTGCTGCGCCGCGCAATGGGCAAGAAGAAGGTCGAGGAAATGGCCAAGGAGCGCGACAAGTTCCGCGCTGGTGCCCTCAGCACCAACAACATCCCGCAGGACAAGGCCGACGAAATCTTCGACATGATGGAGAAGTTCGCGGGATACGGCTTCAACAAGTCACACGCTGCTGCGTACTCCCTGCTGGCCTACCACACGGGTTGGCTCAAGGTGCATTACACGGCCGAGTTCTTCTGCGCCAACATGACGGTGGAAATGGACGACACCGACAAACTCAAGGTGTTGTTCCAGGACGCGCAGAAGATGGGTCTGAGCTTCGAGGCACCCAACATCAACCGGGGCCGTTACCGATTCGAGCCGGTGACCGACAAGGAAATCCGCTACGGCCTGGGCGCCGTCAAAGGTACGGGCCAGCAGGCGATCGAGGCCATTGTGGCTGCACGGGAGGAGGGCGGGCCCTTCACCAGCCTGTTCGATTTCTGTGTGCGGGTGGACCGCAGCAGGCTGAACAAACGCACGGTGGACGCACTGATCAAGGCCGGTGCGTTTGACACCCTGCAATTGAACCGCGCGGCCCTGTCCGCATCGATTGACCGGGCATTCGAGTTTGCGGCCGCTGCGGCCGCCAACGTCAACCAGGGCGGGTTGTTCGACATGCTGGGCGACGATGGTGACGCGCATGGCTCCAGCACCAGCGAGCCCGATCTGGTGGACGCCACCCCGTGGGGCATCAAAGTGCAACTGACCCACGAAAAGTCCGCCATCGGTTTTTACCTGTCAGGCCACCTGTTCGACGAGGTGACCCACGAGGTCCGCCGGTTCGCCAAACGTCCGATCGACAGCCTGACCGAAAGCCGTGACCCGCAGTTGATGGCAGGCATCGTGTGTGACCTACGGGTGATTAATGGCAACCGGGGCAAACTGGGTCTGTTCAAGCTTGACGACAAATCCGGCATGGTCGAGGCACGGGCCGACGAAGCTTTGTTGAACGCCAACAAAAACGTGCTGAAGGACGATGAACTCGTCGTCATCATGGGCAAACTCCAGCCCGACCGTTTTTCCGGCGGCGGTGGGCTGCAGTTGACGGTGCAGCAGATCTGGGACTTGCCATCGGCACGGGTCCGGTTCGGCAAGTTCTTGCGCGTGGCGGTGAACGGCAAAGCGCCTGACATCCAGCGTATGGTGAAAGACTTTCCGCCCCAGCGCGAGGTGCTGGACCAGGGGGAGGAACTGGTCAAAGGCCTGCCGGTGCGCCTGGCCGTGCAATGCACCGGCCCGAACGGTGCCGCCACGGCAGAGTTACAGCTGGGCGACGCTGCCAAATTTTTCCCCACCGACGCCGCCCTGGCCAGCTGGACGGCACAGGCCGACCAAGGACAGGCCATGATTGTTTACGACGCGCCGGGCGCGCAGGCTTGAATCCGGGGCACCCATCCCAATGTGCTGCAGGCGTGGCAAGGTGTGTGCCTGCTCTATAGAATAAATTCCATGGCTACCAAGAACCCTGCAAAACCCCCGTCCCCTGCCATTCACCCCCGCCCAGCTGATGGGGGCGGCTCTGTCGTGATGGAGCGCCGCACGCAGAAGACCAAACCCCCGCAGATGCACCAGGTATTGATGCTGAACGACGATTACACACCGATGGAATTTGTCATCGTGGTGATCCAGGAGTTTTTTGGCCGCGACCGGGACACGGCCACCCAGATCATGCTGAAGATCCACCTGGACGGCAAAGCCGTCTGTGGTGTGTATTCCAAAGACGTGGCAGCCACCAAGGTCGACCAGGTGATGGATGCCGCTGCCAAGGCTGGCCATCCACTGCAATGTGTGAGTGAACCTGTTGAATAAATCCTGATCGTAC
>JAGOEY010000060.1:5196-8752 GCA_017997515.1 Burkholderiaceae bacterium
ACCGCAAGGCGTAAGGAAATCACATGATTGCCCAGGAATTGGAAGTCAGTCTGCACATGGCCTTTGTTGAGGCCCGCCAGCAGCGCCATGAGTTCATCACCGTCGAGCACCTGCTGCTCGCCTTGCTGGACAACCCCAGTGCCGCCGAGGTGTTGCGCGCCTGCGCCGCCAATATCGACGACCTGCGAAAGTCGCTGGCAAATTTCATCAAAGACAACACGCCCCAGGTGGCCGGCACCGACGAGGTGGACACCCAGCCTACGCTTGGGTTCCAGCGCGTCATCCAGCGCGCCATCATGCACGTGCAGTCCACCGGCAACGGCAAGAAGGAAGTCACCGGCGCGAATGTGCTGGTCGCCATTTTTGGCGAGAAGGATTCGCACGCCGTGTACTACCTGCACCAGCAGGGTGTGACACGCCTGGACGTTGTCAACTTTATTGCCCACGGCATCAAGAAGGGTGAATCGCCAGAGCCGACCAAGTCGGGTGAACCCCAGGCCGAAAGTGAAGAGGGTGGCGAAAAGAACGAAAAAGCGTCTCCGCTGGAGCAGTTCACCGTCAACCTGAACCAGCTGGCCAAAGACGGCAAGATCGACCCGCTGATCGGGCGCGACTTTGAAGTCGAACGCACGATCCAGATCCTGTGCCGCCGCCGCAAGAACAACCCGCTGCTGGTGGGTGAAGCGGGCGTGGGCAAAACCGCGATTGCCGAGGGCCTGGCCTGGCGCATCACGCAGGGCGACGTGCCAGAAATTCTGGCTGAAGCCCAGGTGTATTCACTCGACATGGGTGCGCTGCTGGCGGGCACCAAGTACCGCGGTGACTTTGAACAACGCCTGAAGGGTGTGCTCAAGTCGCTGAAGGACAAGCCCAACGCCGTGTTGTTCATCGACGAAATCCATACGTTGATTGGTGCCGGTGCGGCATCGGGCGGCACGCTGGATGCGTCCAACCTGCTGAAGCCGGCGCTTTCCAGCGGCCAGCTGAAGTGCATCGGTGCCACCACCTTCACCGAATACCGTGGCATCTTCGAAAAAGATGCGGCCCTGAGCCGCCGCTTCCAGAAGGTGGACGTGGTCGAGCCCACCGTGCAGGAAACCGTGGACATCCTGAAGGGCCTGAAGTCGCGCTTCGAGGAACACCATGGCGTGAAGTACGCCGTGGCCGCCCTGCAGGCTGCAGCCGAGCTGAGTGCCAAGTACATCAATGACCGCCATCTGCCCGACAAGGCAATTGACGTGATCGACGAAGCCGGTGCTGCCCAGCGCATCCTGCCGCCGAGCAAGCGCAAGAAGACCATCAGCAAGGCTGAGGTCGAGGAAATCGTCGCCAAGATTGCGCGTATTCCCCCCGCCAACGTGTCGAATGACGATCGCGGCAAGCTCAAGACGCTGGAACGCGACCTGAAGAGTGTGGTGTTCGGGCAGGACAAGGCGCTGGAAGTGCTGGCCTCTGCTGTGAAGATGGCGCGTTCGGGTCTGGGCCGTGGCGACAAGCCGATTGGCTCCTTCCTGTTCAGCGGCCCCACGGGTGTCGGCAAGACCGAAGCCGCCAAACAGCTGGCCTACATCATGGGTATCGAACTCATGCGTTTCGACATGTCGGAATACATGGAACGCCACGCTGTGAGCCGCCTGATTGGTGCGCCTCCGGGCTATGTTGGTTTTGACCAAGGTGGTCTGCTGACCGAAGCGGTGACCAAGAAGCCACATGCCGTGCTGCTGCTGGATGAGATTGAAAAAGCCCATCCCGACATTTACAACGTGCTGCTGCAGGTCATGGACCACGGCACACTCACGGACAACAACGGACGCAAGGCCGACTTCCGCAACGTCATCATCATCATGACGACGAATGCGGGCGCCGAGACCATGAACAAAGCGACCATCGGTTTCACCAACCCGCGTGAAGCGGGCGACGAAATGGCCGATATCAAACGCCTGTTCACGCCCGAGTTCCGCAACCGGCTGGATGCGACGGTGAGCTTCAAGGCGTTGGATGAAACCATCATCCTGCGGGTGGTGGACAAGTTCCTGCTGCAGCTGGAAACGCAACTGGCGGAGAAGAAGGTGGAAGTCACCTTCACCGACGCGCTGCGCAAGCACCTGGCGAAGAAGGGCTTCGACCCACTGATGGGTGCCCGCCCGATGCAGCGCCTGATCCAGGACACCATTCGCCGCGCGCTGGCCGACGAGTTGCTGTTTGGCAAGCTGGTGGACGGTGGCCGCCTGACGGTGGACATCGACGACAAGGGTGAAGTGCAGCTGGACATCCAGCCGCTGCCCAAGAAAGAAGGCCGCGCCAAACCCGAGGCCGAGGAAGCCGCAGCCGGGTAATAGCGCCCTTGCAGCCGTAGTGGCTGCAGCAAAAAAGCCGACAACACCCTGTTGCCGGCTTTTTTATTTGCTATTTAATGTATAGCTATAGGTGCATATGCAGCCTGCGCTGCAGGCTGTTTTTATACCAAATTTTTAGCCAATAGACCGCTTCACAGGTAGGCAGGCAACAGCCTGGCCACTTTTTCCAGAAACGCAATTTCTTCGTCTGGCACGCTTCGCTCCACATAGTCAAAGTGGCAAAAGGTGCCAAAGAGCTCATCCGGTGTGCGCATCAGCGGCAGGCCGTAGTACGACACCACCACACCTTGGTACGGGTGGCCTTGCAGACGCGGATCCTGGCCGGAGTCATGGGTGACAAAACTCCCGTCCCGGATCACATGCTGGCAAAAGCTGTCGGTCAGCGGCACGGCCACCAACGCATTGCTGACCGCGCCGGTGCGGTCGTAGGTCACCACGTTTTGCATGGTCAGCTTGTCCAGCCGGTAGATGGCCGAACAACGGTAGTCCACCCGTGCGTTCAGAAACTGCAGGCCGGCTGCCAGGCCACCGGTATCCAGTATTCGGCGTAACGCGGCCAGGTCGGCATACAAGTCGTTCATGGGGGTGGGGCATGGGTCGTTGGGAACTGTGACTTTACACCGGCCAACCCTCCCGTGCCGTGCCACGGCACAACGTTAAGATGCCATCGGCGTGTGGCGCATTGCCCGAAGCTTCATTCGACACGTTCTCAGCCCAACCTACCGCGCAATGCCTTTTATCTTCTTTGATTTCCAGCCCGCTGTGACCGCTCTGTCGGTGGCATGGGCTGTGTATTTCGTGATTCTGGCGGTGTGGATCATTCTGCAAAAACGCGCACCGGTGGCCACGCTGAGCTGGATCATGTGCCTGGCGCTGCTGCCCTACATCGGTTTTGCGATCTATTACTTCCTGGGTCCGCAGCGCATGAAGAAGCAGCGCTCGCGGCGGCTGCGCAGTCAGGCGCATCTGTTTGTCCAGGCCGACATTGCCAGCCTGCGCAAAATGGCCGAAGACGCGCCCCCCAGCATGCAGGCGCTGGCGCGGCTTGGCACGGCCACCTGCGGCATTCCGGTGTCCACCGCCACCAGCATGGTGCTGCTGGTGGGGGGCGACAAAACCTTTGATGCGATTTTTGAAGCGATCCGCCGGGCGCGCCACCATGTGCACCTGGAGTATTACGTGCTGGAGCCCGACCAGAT
>JAGOEY010000300.1 GCA_017997515.1 Burkholderiaceae bacterium
TCGGTGAGGTGCAGCGAGTTGATGCTGATGTCGCAGCTCACGGGCAGGCCCTGGGCCTTGGCCTGGCGCACCAGGGCCACACCGGCGGCGCTGCTGATGCGGCACAGGTGCACACGTGCGCCGGTGGATTGCATCAGCTCAAAAATGGTGTGCAGCGCAATGGTTTCTGCCGCGACCGGAATACCGGCCAGGCCCAGGCGGGTGGCAAGCGCGCCGCTGGCGGCAACACCTTTGCCCAGGTGCAGGTCTTGCGGGCGCAGCCACACGGTGTAGCCAAAGGTGGCCGCGTACTGCAGCGCACGTTGCAACACCTGGGTGCTGGCCAGCGGCACTTCGGCCTGGGTGAAGCCGACACAACCGGCCTCGGTCAGCTCGGCCATTTCGGTGAGCACTTCGCCGCTGAGGGTGCGGGTGAGTGCGCCCAGCGGGAACAGGCGCGACTGGTGCAGCTTCTCGGCGCGGAACTTGAGCATTTCGACCAGGCCTGGCTCGTCGAGCACGGGGTCGGTGTCGGGCGGGCAGACGACGCTGGTGACACCACCGGCCACGGCGGCCCCCATCTCGGACTCCAGCATGCCTTCGTGTTCATGGCCGGGCTCGCGCAGGCGCACCGCCAAGTCCACCAGACCCGGCGCGACGATACAACCGGTGGCGTCGATGGTGCGGTTGGGCGCAAACCCGGCAGGCACCTGGCCGATACCGATGATGCGGCCCGCAGCCAGCGCCACGTCACAGGCCCGGTCAAGCCCGCTGGCCGGGTCGATCACACGGCCGTTCTGGATCAAAATCTTCATAATTTCATACCAAATTGGCCACCAGCGCAGGAAGGACGTGCGCAAGCAGCTATAAAAACAGGAGCAAAAGCAACCGAGGGGTGCATCAGTTCCCCGCGACGATGGACATCACCGCCATACGCACGGCAATACCGAAAGTCACCTGCGGCAGGATCACACTTTGTTTGCCGTCCACCACGGCGGAGTCGATCTCGACGCCGCGGTTGATGGGGCCGGGGTGCATCACGATGGCATCGGGTTTGGCGAGTTGCAGCTTCTCGGGGGTGAGGCCGAAGTTCTTGAAGAACTCCTGGCTGCTGGGCAGCAGCGCGCCGCTCATCCGTTCGTTCTGCAGGCGCAGCATGATGATGACGTCGGCACCCTTGATGCCTTCTTCGAGCGTGTGGCACACGCGCACACCCATCTGCGCCATGTCGCTGGGCACCAAGGTCTTGGGGCCAACCACGCGCACTTCGGCGCAGCCCAGTGTGGTCAGGCCATGGATGTCGGAGCGGGCCACACGCGAATGCAGCACGTCGCCGACGATGGCGACCGTGAGGTTGCTGAAGTCCTTCTTGTAGTGGCGGATGGTGTACATGTCGAGCAGCCCCTGCGTGGGGTGCGCGTGGCGGCCGTCACCCGCGTTGATGACATGGACGTGTGGGGCCACATGCTGCGCGATCAGGTACGGCGCGCCGGACTCGCTGTGCCGCACCACAAACAGGTCGGCCGCCATGGCGGACAGGTTGGCGATGGTGTCGAGCAGCGACTCACCCTTGGTGGCGGACGAACGGGCGATGTCGAGGTTGATGACGTCGGCGCTCAGGCGTTTGGCCGCAATCTCGAAGGTGGTGCGGGTGCGGGTGCTGTTCTCGAAGAACAGGTTGAACACACTTTTGCCACGTAAGAGCGGCACTTTCTTCACCTCGCGGTCGCTCACACTCACAAAGTTGGCAGCGGTGTCGAGGATGTGGGTGACGATGTCCTTGGGCAGGCCCTCGATGGACAGCAGGTGCAGCAGCTCGCCGTTTTTGTTGAGCTGGGGGTTATGGCGGGCCAACATCAGTTTGACTCCTCAACCTGGAAACTGAAAACACCGGCATCGCTGCGCGCCAGCGCGAGGGACTGGGTGGCGGGCAGCACCACACGGGCGGCCGCAAAGTCGGCCTGCACCGGCAGCTCGCGCCCGCCCCGGTCCACCAGCACGGCCAGGCGCACGCGGGCGGGGCGGCCGTAGTCGAACAGCTCGTTGAGCACGGCGCGGATGGTGCGGCCGGTGTAGAGCACATCGTCGAGGATCAGGATGTCGGCACCGTTCACATCGAACGGCAGCTGCGTCTGTCCGCCGGCGGACAGGCCACGGCGCGCATAGTCGTCGCGGTGCATGACGGATGAAATGGTGCCGTGGCTGCCCGCACGCTGCAGGTCGCACTGCAGGCGTTCGGCCAGCCACGCGCCGCCGGAGTGGACACCCACCAGCTGGGTTGATGCGGTGCACAGCGACTGCACCCCGCGCTGCAGCTCGGTGTACAGAGCCTGGGCATCCAGGGCCAGAAAACTCATGGAAGACTCCTCAAAAACTGTTCAAGAATGATGCAGGCCGATGCCGCGTCGGCATCCTTTGCGCCGTTGGCCAGAGCCTCGGTGGTGCTGTAACGCTCATCCACCTCGTACACGGGCAGACCAAAACGGCCGTGTAACTGGCGCGCAAAACGCCGCGCACGGCGGGTGTTTTCATGCTCGGCGCCGTCGGGGTGAAACGGCACACCGACCACGATGGCGTCGGGTTGCCACGCGCGGATGGTTTTTTCGATCGGGACAAAACGGGCGTCACCTTCGGCCGCAATGGTGGGCTGCGGTGTGGCAGTGCGCAACAGGCGGTTGCCGGTGGCAACACCGGTGCGTTTCATGCCAAAGTCAAAAGCCAGAAAGGTTTGCGCCGACACGGCGGGCGCAGCAG
>JAGOEY010000301.1 GCA_017997515.1 Burkholderiaceae bacterium
ACGCGTGGACACGATGCCGGTCAACACCACTTTGTCGGCGGCTTCGCGCTGGAAGCTGCCGGCAAAACGGTTGCACCCGCCCGAGCCGGTGATACGTTGCTCGCCGGGCTCCAGCACAAAGTGCGGCAGGCGCTGCAGGTCGTCCGGGTGGGCCAGGGCGGTGCCCAGCGCGGGGCCACGGCCCACACGCACCAGTTTCCAGAAGGTGGCTTCCAGTGCACCGCTGGCTGCCGGTGTAGCCCAGGCGGCTGCTGCGGGGGCTTGGGGGCCGGGTGGGGTGTTGTTGGTCAACACCCGTTGCAACTGGTGCTGCCCGCCGTCCAGCGGTTTGCCTTCAATGCCCAGTTGCACCAGGGTGTTGCGGTCCTTGATGGCGTACAGCGCGGGCATGTTGCCGCCGCCCAGGATCAGGCGGCCATAGTCGTAGGACAGGCGCCAGGGGCCACTTTCGAGCGGGGTTTGCGCCAGGCTGTTGACGGCCTGGCGGTGGAGTTCGTAGGTGCCACGTGTGGCGTCACCCTCGGCGCCCTGCAGGCGCAGTTCATAGGCCATACCTGCGGTGCATTCGGCACAGGCCAGGGCCAGGGTGCCGTTGAAGGCGGCGGGTAAAGGCAGCAGCGCATCGGCCGATCCGGCCTTGGCATGCAGCGGGGCGGTGGCCGCTGCAGCAGCCGTGGCTTTGCGGCCACCGCTGCGGGCTTTGGGCGCGGTGCTGGCTTTTTTGCCGGACGCCGTTTTGGCGCTGGACTTGGTGGCAGGGGCGGCATCGGCAGCGGGGGCCATGGCCAGGCCCAGGGCCAACAGCAGTCCGGCGCTCAGTCCGGTCCACCAGCGGCGGGCCACCGCAGGGGTGAAGCTTGCGGCGGCCATCAGCTCAGGATCACCGAGCTGAGACGGCGGCGGTACGTGCTGACGACCGGATCGTCCGGCGGAATCTGCCCGTCGGCCACCTTCACCTTGGGCGGCTCGATCAGCTCCAGGATAGCCACATAGGTCTTGCGGGCCAGGTCGTCGCTCCAGGCCTTGTCGCGCATCAGGATGTCGAGCAGCTCGTCCATCGCGTCGGTCCAGCGCTGGGCGGCGATCAGCAGGCGGGCGCGGCCGAAGCGGGCATCAAAATCACGTTTGTTGGCTGCGATTTGTGCATCAAATGCAGCCTGTGCGACCGCTGCATCTGCGTGAGTAGCTGCGAAATCAATAGCATTCATCCAGCGCTGCAGGGCGTCGAACTTGCGCACGGTGGCGGCTTTGGCAATCACCGGGGCAAACGCTACCTTGGCGTCGTCGTCGCGGCCCAGTTGCAGCAGCAGCTTGATGTAGTCAAAACGTGCATCGTCATTGGCCGGGTCGGTGGCCACGGCGTGTTGCAGCTTCTCCAGCGCAGTGTCGGTGTCGCCTTCGGCCAGGGCGTCCTGGGCTTCCTCTTCCTCGACCAGGGCTTCGGCCTCTTCCGCGCTGGGCACGTGTTTGTCGAGGAATTCGCGCACCTGGCCTTCGGGCAGCGCGCCCTGGAAGCCGTCCACGGGCTGGCCGTTGATGAGCAGGATGCAGGTCGGGATGCTGCGGATGCCAAACGCACCGGCCAGCTGCTGCTCCTGGTCGGAGTCGATCTTCACCAGCTTGAAGCGGCCTTCATAAGAGGTTTCGAGCTTTTCCAGGATCGGGCCGAGGGTCTTGCAGGGCGCACACCAAGGCGCCCAGAAGTCCACCAGCACGGGCGTGGACATGGAGGCGGCAATGACCTCTGTTTCAAAGTTTTCAACGGTCACATCAATCATGGGCGGCACTTCTTTGAGAGCAAAACGTAAAATGGGGCACACCCCCAGGCTGCGCGGACTGCGTTCCGCTTCTCCTTCCCCCTTGCAGGGGGCGACGCCTGCGGACTGGCAGAGCCAGATCCGCGGTGTCTGCTGGAAGGGGTGTGCGCTGCGGGTGTGGGTACAAATTTGGATCAGCTTCTGATCAACAGCAGGAATTTAACTTAATGTCATCTATTCAAATCGGCGTCGTGATGGGCTCCAGCTCCGACTGGGACACCATGCAGCACGCGGTGCAGATTCTCCAGCAATTTGGCATCAGCCATGAGGCCCGTGTGGTCTCGGCCCACCGCATGCCTGACGACATGTTTGCCTACGCCGAATCGGCTGCCGGGCGCGGCCTGCGCGCCATCATCGCTGGTGCGGGTGGTGCCGCGCATCTGCCAGGCATGCTGGCCTCCAAAACCACCGTGCCGGTACTGGGTGTGCCGGTGGCCACGCGCCACCTGCAGGGTGTGGATTCGCTGCACAGTATCGTTCAAATGCCCAAGGGCATCCCCGTCGCCACATTTGCCATCGGCACGGCCGGTGCAGCCAACGCGGCGTTGTTTGCCGTGGCCATGCTGGCATTGGACAACCCGCGCCTGCGCACGCAGCTGGACACCTTTCGGGCCCAGCAGACGGAACTGGCGCGCGGCATGACACTCCCACCTGCACCATGAGCACCAACACCACTTCCGGCCCATCCACCCCGGCCATCCTGCCCGGCGCGGGCGAAACCACGCTGGGTGTGGTCGGCGGCGGCCAGCTGGGGCGCATGTTTGTGCACGCCGCCCAGAGCATGGGCTACTTCACCGCCGTGCTGGACCCGGACCCAGCCAGCCCCGCCGGCCGGGTGAGCCACCACCATGTCCACGCCGACTACATGGACGCTGACGGCCTGGCCCGCTTGGGCAACCTGTGCAGCGCCATCA
>JAGOEY010000302.1 GCA_017997515.1 Burkholderiaceae bacterium
GGGCCGCCAGCTCTTCCTGCAGCGGCACATGGTAGTAGTTGGAGGTGTGGATCAGCTTGGTCAGCTGGTCCTGCAGCGCAGGCACCAGCCGGGGGTGGTTGTGGCCCAGCGTGTTGACCGCAATACCGCCCAGTCCGTCGAGGTATTTTTTGCCGTTGACGTCCCAGACCCAGACCCCTTGCCCGTGCGACAGCGCAATCGGCAGGCGGCCGTAGGTGGTCATGACGTGGGGCGAGGCGGCCTCGATAAAAGCGGACATGAAAATCTCCAAAACGTGGCAAATAACGGGGGATTCAGCGCTGGCTTGGAGCCTTGTATTCCGCTGAAAGCCAATTCTAGGCGCAGAGCTTGCTAGGTTTTTTGACAAATCCGCATTACAGCGATGCGTCGCCCCGGCAAGCCACCTGTCGCCCACGCGATAGAATCGCTGCTGCGGTGCAACATCGCACATGCCTGCCAATCGAACCGCCATCGAACCGCTACTGAACCGTCTTCCTGCTCCACCCGATGATTTCACCCACCGCCAAAGAAGTCTTCATCCAGGGCGTCACCAGTGACGGCAGAACCTTCCGTCCCAGTGACTGGGCGGAGCGTCTGGCGGGTGTGCTGAGCTCGTTTCGCCCGGGCGGGGCCCATCCGGGCAGCCACCTGAGTTATTCGCCCTGGTGTGTGCCCACCACCATCAACGGCATCAAATGTGTGATCGTCAACAGCGAACTGCGTGAACACGAGGTGATGGCCTGGGATTTCGCGCTCAACTTTGCCCGCGACAACGGCCTGCAGGTGGTCGAGGCCTGCCTGCTGCCCGACCCACCGTCACAAAAATAACGTGCGGGTGCTCAGTCGACACCCAACTCCTGCCCACGCGCAGCTGCCAGTGCGTCCTGCACCGCCGCAATCAGCCGCTCAGACACCAGCTTCACGATCGCGCCGGGTGGTTTGGTGGCATCCATCGCCACACTGATCTCCTGTGGTTCAGCGCCTTTGTCACGCACCGGGATAAAGACCAGTTGCCTGCTGGCCAGCTCCGGCGCCACGTCCAGCTCGGACGTGAACAGCACATGGGTGCCGCCCAGCGCCAGTTGTTTGACCAGCTGCAGTGAGTTGGTCTCGGTAAAACGGCGCGGCTCCTTGAACAGCCAGTTGTACTGCGCCTCCAGGTAACGCCGGATCGTCAGCGCCTTGCTCTGCAACGCCACCGGGTAGGCCGTGGCCTCCTGAAAACTCACCGTCTCGCGCTGTGCCAGCGGGTGCCTGGGGGCCACCACACAACCCAGCGGCAGTGCACTCTTCCACAGCACCAGCAGCTCCCGGCGCGGCTTCAGGTTGAAGATCGCAGCCAGGTCGGCCTGGCCGGTCAGCAGCGCGGCCTCGGCGTCGTCGGGGGTGGCCAGCTCGATGGACAGGCTCACCAGCGGGTGCTGCGCGGCCAGGTCCCGCACCAGGGCGGGCATCACACTGGTGGCATGGCTGTCCATGGCCACCAGCGCCACATGGCCCTGGTGTACACCCTGGATGCGCCGGATCTCGGCGACCACCCCGCGCTCGTCCTGCCGCCAGCGGCGTGCCAGCGTGATGAGGGCGTCGCCCGAGGGTGTCAGCCGCATGCCGCGCGGCAGCCGCTCGAACAGGGGCACACCCAGTTCTTCCTCCAGATGCAGGATCTGCCGGTTGATGGCCGACGCCGCCACGTGTAACTCGCGCGCGGCCTTCTGGATGGAGCCCGAGCGCGCCACCTGGTCGGCGTAGCGCAGTCCGGCGGGAACAAGTGAATGGCGCATGGTGGCGTGGGGAAGGGTTGAGACAAAGTGTACTGATTTTGCGTATGCAGCAATGCAAAAACGGTGATGGACGGCAATGATTTGCGTGCCTACGATCCATTCCATGACCACACGATCCAGCCTTGAATACCTCAACACCTGCCCGCCCGAGGCCTTCTGCGCCGCACTGGCCGACATTTGGGAACACGCCCCTTGGGTGGCGCAAGGCGTGGTGGGCCAGCGCCCTTTTGCGACGGTCGATGCGTTACACACCGCCATGGTGGATGTGGTGGCAGCTCTGGACGAGCCCGCACGCGTCGCCTTCTACGCCGGGCACCCGGAGCTGGCCGGTGAAGACGCCCGCCGGGGCACGATGACCGATGCGTCCGTGGCGGAGCAGGGCACGCTGGCGCTGGCGCAGCTGGATTCAGACGAGGCCACGCGCTGGAATGCGCTCAACCAGGCCTACCGTGCGCGTTTTGGTTTCCCCTTCATCCTGTGTATCCGCCGCCACACGCGGGCGTCCGCCCTGCAGGCCTTCGCGCAGCGCCTGCAGCACGACCGCAGCACCGAGCTGGCCACCACCCTGGGCGAAATCGCCGCCATCACCCGCCTGCGGCTGGATCACTTGTTGCTTGGTGCTTCCCACACGGCCAGCCATCGCGCCCCCATTTCTTCCTGACCTTCCCTCTTGACCCACCCACCGGAGTTATCCATGAACACACATCGCAGAATTTCCCTCCTGGCCTGCACCCTGGGCCTGCTGGCCGCAGCCATGCCCGCCAGCGCCCAGAGCACCTACCCCGACCATCCGGTGAAGCTGCTGGTGGCGCTGCCTGCGGGCGGTGGCGTGGACATCATTGCGCGCCTGGTCGGCCAGAAGCTGGCTGCCGCCACGGGCCAGCCCTTTGTGGTGGACAACCGGGCCGGCGCCTCGGGCCGCATCGGCCTGCCCGTGGTGGCCAAGGC
>JAGOEY010000061.1:0-3332 GCA_017997515.1 Burkholderiaceae bacterium
GACACCACCACGGCCCCGGCCAGTGCCAGCGCAAACTCGACAAACAGCCGCCCGGTGCGGCCCGGCGTAAAGGCCAGCGGCGCGTACACCGCCACCAGCGTGGCGGTCATGGTGACGATGGCAAAACCGATTTCGCGTGCACCCTTGATGGCGGCGGAGAACGGATCCAGCCCCTCTTCGATGTGGCGGAAGATGTTCTCCAGCATCACGATCGCATCGTCCACCACCAGCCCGATCGCGAGCACCAGCGCCAGCAGCGTCAAGGTGTTGATCGTGAACCCTGCAAGTGCCATGAGTGCAAAGGTGCCCACCAGGCTGACCGGAATAGTGACGATGGGAATGATGGATGCCCTGAAGGTGCGCAGGAACACAAAAATCACCAGAGCAACCAGCACCACCGCTTCCAGGATGGTCTGGTACACGTTTTTGACCGAACGGTCGATGAACACCGAGTTGTCGTTGGCTACGTCAATCGTCATGCCCGGTGGCAGGTCGGCCTGCAGCTTGGGGATCATCTCGCGCACGCCGGCAGACAGGCTCAGCGGGTTGGCGGTGGCCTGGCGGATCACGCCGGCAGAGATGGCCTCGCGCCCGTTCAGGCGCACGGCGCTGCGTTCGTCGGCAGCGGCTTCCTGCACCCGCGCCACGTCGCGGATCTTGACCGGGAAACCGTTCACACTTTTGATGGTGATGTCGCTGAACTGCGCGGGGCGCATCAGGTCGGTTTGCGATGTGACGCTGAACTCCCGCTGCTGCGACTCGATGCGCCCACCGGGCACTTCGAGGTTGCTGCGGCGGATGGCGTCTTCCACGTCCTGCGTGGTCAATCGGTAGGCCGCCAGGCGCGCGGGGTCGAGCCAGACCCGCATGGCGTATTTGCGTTCACCAAAGATACGCACGTCGGCCACACCAGTCACCGTCTGCAGCCGGGGTTTAACCACCCGGTTCACCATGTCGTTGATCTGCAGCGGAGTCATGGTGTCGCTGGAGAACGCCAGCCAGATCACCGGAAACGCATCGGCCTCGACCTTGGCGATCACGGGCTCGTCGATGGCCTGGGGCAAGCGGTTGCGCACGCGTGAGGTGCGGTCACGCACTTCAGCAGCTGCGGCATCCGCGTCTTTTTCGAGCCGGAAACGCACACTGATCTGGCTTTGCTCGGCGCGGCTGATGGAGGTGATGACGTCCACCGCGTCGATGCCAGCAATCGAGTCTTCCAGCGGTTTGCTGATCTGCGACTCGATCACTTCGGCCGAAGCCCCCGGGTACCGCACGGTGACAGTCACCACCGGTTCGTCAATTTTTGGATATTCCCGCACGGCAAGCCGGTTGAAGCTGACCGCCCCCACCAGCAAGATCAGCAGGGACAAAACCGTCGCAAACACCGGACGGCGGATGGAAACTTCTGCGAGCTGCATCAGGGCATTCCGGTAAGGCTGGGGGTATTCAAGCGGCGGCCAGAGGGGCCGCAGCACCACGCTGCGGCGTGTCCAGCGCAGAGGTGGGCAGGTCACGCAAGCAAGGGTTGGCACCGGCACTGGCACCGGAATTTGCGGCGACAGCCGGGCGCGCTACAGCGGCACTGGCCACCGGAGCCGCTGCAGGCTGGGCAGAAGCTGGCGCCGATGCGGCACCGGCGGGCGCTGCAGGGGCGGCATTGCCACCGGCCGCACGGGCCACGTCCACCACACGCACCACGGTGCCGTCGCGTTGCACACGCTGCTGGCCCGCCGTGACCACGGTGTCACCGGGTTTGATGTCGCCCGAAATCTCGACCCGGCCCGGGCGGCGCACACCCACCTTAACTTCCACCCGCTCGGTGGTCCAGGTGCCCGCGTCTTCCCCGGTGCGGGGCACCAGGCGCATCACAAATTGGCGTTGGCCTTGGGGAATGAGGGCCTCTTCAGGCACCACCTGCGCATCATCGCGCTCACCAAAAACGGCATTAACCCGCGCAAACATGCCCGGGCGCAGCTGCAGCTGGCGGTTGTCGATACACCCGCGCACCGCCACCGAGCGGCCGTTGGCGTCCAGCAGCGGGTCAATCGCCTGCACCACCGCCACAAACTTGCGCCCCGGCAAAGCGTCTACATCCACCGTGGCGCGCTGGCCGCGCTTCACCTTGGCCTGGAAGCGCTCGGGCAGGCGGAAGTCCACATACAAGGCATCAAGGTCTTCTAGGTTGACCACGTCGGCACCGTCTTTCAGGTAGTCGCCCACGTTCACCGTGCGGATGCCGGTCACGCCGTCAAAAGGGGCCACGATGCGCAGGCGTGCTGCAGTGGCCTGCGACAAAGCCAGTTTGGCCTGCGACACCTGCAGGTTGGCCGCACTTTCGTCCACCGACCGCTGGCTGATGAACCCCTGCCCCACCAGCTCCTGGTTGCGTTTGTGGTTGGCCTGGGCGATGGACAACTCGGCCTGGCTTTGCTGCACCTGGGCCCGTTGCAACTGGTCGTCAAACTGCACCAGCAACTGGCCCTTGCGCACCCGGTCGCCGTCGCGGAAATTGAGTTGGGTGATGCGCCCGCCCACCTCGGGCCGGATCACCACACTTTGGCGCGACCGCAGGTTACCTACAGCCTGGGCCTCGTCGGCCAGGGACACCACCTGGACCTTCGCGGCCTCCACGGCGGGTGGCCGCGCAGCGGGTCCAGCGCCCGACGCAGCAGCGCCTGCAGCCGGTGCCACACCGGCCGCGACAGTGGCTCCCGGTGTACCGGCAACAGGCGGGCGCTGGTACCACCACGCGGCCCCCGAAGCCAGCGCAATACCCAGGACCGAGACCGCATAAAAAGCTGCTTTAGAGGCCATGAAACCACATCAGATGAACAAGGAATGGAACGCTATTGCACCACACCGGGCCGTTCTCTGCAGCCGCAGCTATGGGTAAAAACGCAAAAACGGGTGGGCCCACGCAGCTGCGTGGCCCACCCGCAGGCGGCGACTCTGGCTCAGAGGCTGGGAGTTTTTTAGCCGTGCCCGAAAGGCGTGTGAAAACAGCCCGGATTTAGGCGCAAAGCGCAGCCATAGCTCGGGCTATGGCGAGCATTTGCAACGACGAGCTGGGGTGTTTTAGCGTGCAAGGCGGGCATGGATAAAAGACTCGTAGCCTCTCAGGCCTTAGCGGCTGACTCGTGTCGTCTGGCCGTCGGAGGTCACACGCACACGGTCACCGTTGCGGAAAGCGTCAGGAGAGCCTTCCTGAATCACCGCAATCGTCTGGCCATTGTCCAGACGCACGGTGATTTCCGCACCGGGGCGCGCCGAAGCGTTGCCCTGGATCGCATTACCGGCCATACCACCTGCCACCGCGCCGCCAACCGCACCGG
>JAGOEY010000061.1:3432-8714 GCA_017997515.1 Burkholderiaceae bacterium
TGAATCACCGCAATCGTCTGGCCATTGTCCAGACGCACGGTGATTTCCGCACCGGGGCGCGCCGAAGCGTTGCCCTGGATCGCATTACCGGCCATACCACCTGCCACCGCGCCGCCAACCGCACCGGCAGTGTTGGCAAAACTGCCGCTGCCCAGGTTGCTGCCGACCGCGCCGCCGACCACCGCGCCGGTGGTGGTGCCGACTGCGGTCGAATTACCCTGGATGGTGACTGGACGCACATTGGTCACCACACCAAACTGCACCGTCTGGGCGCGCTGGGTTTCATTCTGGCGCACCATGTTGCCTTGGTCTGTGGCACAACCTGCCAACACGGACGCTGCAAAAACAGCACCAGCGATAACACGCACGGGGGTAGACAGGATGGACATGGAATAACTCGCTTTCACTCTGTAATGGGGGTATGTGAGACGCAGGCAGTTCAAGCTGCCAGCGTTGGCAATGTGCCGTATTGCACCGCCCCCAGCATGCCGCACCGGCTTGCCAGCAGCTTGGGCCTGTAGTGCGGTTTCGTTATCATTCCGGCATGAAATCTCTCTGGACCCTTCTGCTGGCAACCCTGTTTCTTGCGGGGTGCCAACCCCCTGTGCGGCTGATGCCGACGCCAGAAATCTTTCTGCAGGGTGAGGTCAACCCTTTTGCGATGAACCAGGCGCTCGACAAAAGCAACGAAATCCAGGTGTTTTACGCCACCAACCGCCTGCCGCTCGGGCCCACCCATGCGCGCCACTACACCATCGTGCCGGGTGACAACCTGAGCCTGGGGATTGCCACCTTGAACATTGGGGGGGGTGCCAAGACCTGGGAATGGCTGTACCAGTTGTCCACCACGGCCGACGACAATGAAGACCGCCCGCCGCTGGTCCTGGACTCCATGCAGGAGCTGGCGGTAGTGGACGGCAACTTGGCCTCACCACTAGACAGCCCCGAGGGTGATGCATTTTTCAAACAGATCAACGACGCCCTCGAAAAGAGCGTGGACAAAGACCTGACCATCTATGTCCACGGTGCCAATACCAGCGTGGAGCGCGCCGCCGGGCAAGCCGCCCAGTACCGGCACTTCACCGGCCGCAACTCGGTGGTGCTGTTTTTTGCCTGGCCATCGGCAGAGAACTTCATGCGTTACGCCACCGACGTGGCCAACGCGCGCCGCTCCGAACCCCAGTTTGCCCGCCTGCTGGAACTGCTGAGCAAACACACCCAAGCCAAAAGCCTGAATGTGCTGGCCTACAGCGCCGGCGCCATGGTCGCCAGCCCCGGCCTGGCCCGGCTTGACCAGCTGCCCCAGGGCGAAGAACACCCGGCCGTGCGCCTGGGTGAGATCTACCAGGCCGCGCCTGACGCCAATTTCCGCTCCTTTGCAGCGGACCTGCAGCGTTATGTGCCGCTGGCCCGCCGCGTCACCTTCTCGGCCAACATGAACGACAGCGTGTTGACCATCTCGCGTATCCACCAGCGCGACGGCTCACGTGCCGGTCGGCCCGACCCCACCGAGCTGAGCCTGGCCGATTCGGAATGGCTGATCAATGCGTCGAAGACCATGAACTTCGACGTGCTGCAGATCAAGCCCGCCACCATTCCCGGCATGTCACGCCGCTCGCACAACTTCTGGTTTGGGCACCCCTGGGTCAGCAGCGACGTGATCATCAAGTTCTGGTTCCACGCGCCGCCTGACGCGCGCGGCCTGCAAAACAATGCCTCGGCGCGTAACCTGCAGTACTGGACTTTTCCGCCCGACTACGACAAACGTATGGTCGAGGCCGTGACCGCACTGGTGGCCAACACCCCAGAGACAGGCACGGCAGCGTCAAAGACGCCCTAAAGCGCGTTCCACACCCTTGTTGGCCAGGGCATCCGCGCGTTCATTGCCCGGGTCGCCCGAATGGCCCTTCACCCAGCGCCAAGTGATCTTGTGGCCGTTGCCGCTGACCACGGCGTCCAGCCGCTGCCACAACTCCACGTTTTTTACGGGTTGTTTGGCAGCCGTGCGCCAGCCACGCGCCTTCCAGCCGTGGATCCACTCGGTAATGCCTTTGCGCACGTATTCACTGTCGAGGTACAGCGTGACCTCACACGGGCGCTTGAGCACGGACAGGCCTTCAATCACGGCCAGCAATTCCATGCGGTTGTTGGTGGTGCCCAGCTCGCCACCAAACATCTCTTTTTCGTCCGTACCGGATTTCAGCCAGACCCCCCAGCCGCCAGGGCCCGGGTTGCCTTTACATGCGCCGTCGGTATAAATTTCCACGTGGTTCAAAAAAAATTCCTCAAAGGATTTCAGGGTTAGTTTTTAACATCATATTGGGCTTTTGCGCCCGCCGCACCTGCACTATTAGCTATGGAAACAGGAGCACTTACCCGCGCCCGTACCGGTTTCCAACTCGGGCTCATCAGCCGCATGCCATGCACCCGTTTGACGGCCACGATGAAATAGGCCGCCCCGAGGATCGACCACCAGCGCGGCCCCACCCGGTCCATCCAGGCATGGCGCTCCAGCCACTGCTGGCTGCGCACGGCAGGACGGTAACAGCCAAAGTGCACCGTTTCCACCTCAAAGCCCAGCAGCCGAAGCCAGTCGCGCAGCCGCCAGTACCCCAGAAACTCCCCCGCCTCGGGCAGGTAGGAGGCGCCCAACCCGACACGCTGGTAAATCCGCGCCCGCTTTTGCGCCAGCCCCCACAGGCTGGCCGGGTTCAGACAGCTCAGCACCACCCGGCCTTCGGGCACCAGCACGCGCTCCACCTCGCGCAGCGTGGTGTGGGGGTCGGCTGCCAACTCCAGCGTGTGGGGCAGCGCCACCAGGTCCAGGCTAGCCTCCGGGAACGGCAAGGCCGAGAAGTCGGTCACCAGCGCAACCGGCGGCGGCGCCTGTTGCGGGCCCTGCCCGCCTTCACCGACGGCCAGCCAGCGGTGGGGCATGCGGTTGGCCTGCAGGGCGTCCAGCACCGGCAAACCCAGTTGCAGGCCGTGGTAACCAAAAATGTCGGCCACCGCTTCGTCAAAACGCGCACGCTCCCAGTCCAGCAGGTACTGGCCGGGAGGCGTTTCGAACCATTCGTGCAAACCTATAATTTGATCGCTCATGACCTTGATTCCGCTGCCCGCTTTCACCGACAACTACATCTGGATGCTGCACGACGGACAGCGCGCCGTTGTGGTCGACCCCGGTGCGGCGCAACCTGTTCTGGATGCGCTGGGGGAGCCTGGCGCGCAGGGCAGCCTGCAGCTCGAGGCCATTCTAGTCACGCACCACCATGCGGACCATGTCGGTGGGGTGGACGTATTACGCAATGCCACTGGTGCCCGTGTGTACGGCCCGGCCCGCGAAACCATTCCCGAACCCCTGGTGCGTCTGGCGCAGGGCGACCATGTGGAGGTGCTGGGACTGCGTTTTGACGTCATCGACGTACCGGGCCACACCGCCGGGCATATCGCGTTCTACTGCGCCGACATGGAGGGCGCACCGCTGCTGTTCTGCGGCGACACCCTGTTCTCAGGCGGTTGCGGGCGGCTGTTTGAAGGCACCCCGGCACAAATGCTGCAGTCACTCGACACCCTGGCCGGCCTGCCGGGCGACACACGGGTATGCTGCACCCACGAATACACGCTTGGTAACCTGCGTTTTGCCCATGCGGTGGAACCTGGCAATCTTGAAGTGATCCACCATCTGGCGCAGTGCGAGGCATTACGCGCAGAACACATGCCCACGCTGCCGTCCCGCATGGCGCTGGAGAGGGACATCAACCCCTTTCTGCGCACCCGCCAGCGCACTGTGATCCGTGCGTTGCAGGC
Organism: Burkholderiaceae bacterium; assembly: GCA_017997515.1. The sequence continues at coordinate 7,243 of JAGOEY010000061.1, forward strand.
CCGGGACAGCCGTACATCAACACAGGACGAGGCCGGCATTTTTGCGGCGCTGCGTCAATGGAAGAACGAGTTCAGATGAAAATTGTTTCTGCTGCCTGCCTGGCAGGCCTGCTCTGGCTGACGGGGTGCGCCACCACCACACCCGACCCCGCGGACACCAGTGCCACGGCCTCGCAAACAGGCAAAACACCCCAGGCCCCGCTGCCCCGCCCCTACACCCCCTTTTTTCCCGACGGCCCGCTGCAACCCATCACGGCCGCCCAGGCCGCCGCCATGGGTGTGGCCGCCACGGCCCCACCGGCCGACATGTGGGAGCGGATTCGCCGTGGTTTTGCCATGCCCAACCTGGAGACCGACCAGGTCAGCGACCAGGAGCAGTGGTACGCCACCCGGCCCGACTACATGCAACGCATGACGGAACGCTCCAGCAAGTACCTGTTCCACATCGTTGAAGAACTCGAAATGCGCGGCATGCCGACCGAACTGGCGCTGCTGCCGTACATCGAAAGCGCGTTTAACCCGCAGGCAGTCTCCAGCGTCAAGGCCGCGGGTATGTGGCAGTTCATGCCTGCCACCGGCACCGACTTCCAGCTCAAACAAAACGCCTTCCGCGACGACCGGCGCGACGTGCTGGCATCCACCAAAGCAGCGCTGGACTACCTGCAACGCCTGCACGGCATGTTTGGTGACTGGCATCTGGCGCTGGCGGCCTACAACTGGGGCCAAGGCAACGTGGGCCGCGCCATCGCACGCAACCAGAAGGCAGGCCTGCCCACCGGCTACCTGGACATCAACATGCCGGCCGAAACCCGCATGTACGTGCCCAAACTACAGGCGGTGAAAAACATCGTGGCCAACCCGCAGCGTTACCGCACCGAGCTGCCGCTGATCGAAAACCACCCCTACTTCCAGACCGTGCTGGTCACGCGTGACATCGACGTCGAGTTGGCCGCCAAGCTGGCCGACGTGCGCATCGAAGACTTCAAGGCGCTGAACCCGTCCATGCACCGCCCGGTCATCATGGCGGCGGGCACACCCCGCATCCTGCTGCCCTGGGACAACGCCGCCGTATTCCAGCGCAACTTCGAAGCCCACACCAAAGGCCAGTACGCCAGCTGGACCGCCTGGACCGTGCCGTCCAACATGAGTGTGTCGGCCATTTCGCAGCGTGTGGGTATGAGTGAAAGTGACCTGCGCAGCATGAACAACATCCCGCCCAACATGCTGGTGCGGGCCGGTTCTGCACTCATCGTGCCGCGGTCTGCCACCAACACCGACGTGACCAGCCATGTGGCGGACAACGGGCAAATGTCATTGGCACCCGAAATCGTTACGCGCCGCACCGTCGTCAAGGCGCACAAAAAAGAAAACACCGCCAGCATCGCCCGCCGTTACCGCGTGAGTGTGGCTGACGTGGCCAACTGGAACGACGTGTCCGCCAGCGCCGCCTTCAAAGTGGGCGAACAAGTGGT
>JAGOEY010000303.1 GCA_017997515.1 Burkholderiaceae bacterium
CTCAATAGGGGTATGGCGAGCCATAAATCTCTTTCGTTAAGACAAACATGCCCGCGGTCCACCGAAGGGGGCGCGGGCCTGTCAATCTGAGGTGCCTCAGATGGGGCGGTTTTTAGAAACGGAAGTGGGAGAAAGCCTTGTTGGCTTCAGCCATACGGTGCACTTCGTCACGCTTCTTCATTGCACCGCCACGGCCTTCGGTGGCTTCCATCAGCTCATTGGCCAGACGCAGGGACATGGACTTTTCGCCACGCTTGCGTGCAGCCTCCTTCAACCAGCGCATGGACAGAGCCAAGCGACGGACAGGACGCACTTCAACGGGCACCTGGTAGTTTGCACCACCGACACGGCGGGACTTGACTTCCACCATGGGCTTGACGTTGTTGATAGCCATCGTGAAGGCTTCCACTGGGTCTTTACCAGGGTTCTTCTTTTCGATGAATTCGAGTGCACCGTAAATGATGCGCTCTGCAACAGCTTTTTTGCCGCCTTCCATGATCACGTTCATGAATTTGGACAGCTCAACATTGCCGAACTTTGGATCCGGCAGGATTTCACGTTTAGGGACTTCGCGACGACGTGGCATTTTTCACCTCTTAATTGCTTCAGTTGGCACCTTGGCAGGCACCGCAAAAACCATTTGGTTTTTACTTACTCGACCCACAGCGGGTCACTACGCTGCATCTCCGCGCCACGCGGGAAACAGCACCTTTGAATCCGAATCCACCAGGGCTTATTTGGCCTTTGGCTTCTTTGCACCGTACTTGGAGCGCGACTGCTTGCGGTCTTTCACGCCTTGCAAGTCGAGCGAACCACGCACGATGTGGTAACGCACACCGGGCAAGTCCTTGACACGACCGCCACGAACCAGCACCACGCTGTGTTCCTGCAGGTTGTGGCCTTCGCCGCCGATGTAGGAGATGACCTCAAAACCGTTGGTCAGGCGCACCTTGGCGACTTTACGCAGAGCGGAGTTGGGCTTCTTGGGCGTCGTGGTGTACACACGGGTGCACACACCGCGGCGCTGCGGAGAGTTTTGCATCGCGGGGCTCTTCGAGTTGACTTTCTCGACCTCGCGCCCCTGACGCACGAGTTGGTTGATGGTTGGCATTGAAAAAACGTCCCTAAACGTTTGGAAACTTAACTAAAAACACGCGTGAAACGTGAAAACGTGAATCCCTTCGGAAATTCCGAAAAGCCTTCTAATGTAGCAGCTTGGGCTTGATCCGGCAAGTCTGTTGCCACAGACAAACCAGAGCAAGCACTAACTTCCATGCAAAGCTGCTGCTTACTTGATCCACAAACGGACAGCATCCCAGGCCCGGCCGAAGAACCCGGCCTGCTCCACCGCTTCGAGCGTGACCAGAGGCACATCCAGCAGTGGCTGGTCGGCCAGGGTGATCTTCAGCGAACCCACGGCCTGGCCCTTGGTGAACGGCGCGACCAGCGGGTCCGGGCGAACCACCGTGGTTTTGACCTTGCCCGCGCTACCGGCCGGCACAGCCACCACGATGGCGTCCGGACGGCCCAGCTTGATGGTGTTGGCTGTGCCCTTCCACACATTGGGCGTGGCCACGGCCTGGCCTGCCTCGAACAGCTTGACCGCGTCAAACGCGGTGTAGCCCCAGTTCAGCAGCTTTTGCGATTCATTGGCGCGGGCGTTTTCGCTGGCGGCACCCAGCACCACGGACAGCAGGCGGCGGCTGCCGACACCGGGGAAGTCGCGCTTGGCGGTGGCCACCAGGCAGTAACCGGCGGCGTCCGTGTGGCCGGTTTTCAGGCCGTCGACGGTTGGGTCACGGAACAACAGCAGGTTGCGGTTGTTGCCATTCGAGGCAGGGGTACCGGGGTAGCGGTAAAACTTCATCGCGTCGTAATGCATGTACTCGGGGAAGTCGTGCATCAGACGGGTGGACAGCGTGGCCAGGTCACGGGCGGTGGTGAGGTGGCCGGGCTCGGTCAGCCCCTCGGGGTTTTTGTACGTGGTGGCGTTCATGCCCAAAGCCTTGGCCTGTGCATTCATCAGCTCGACGAACCGCTCCACGGTGCCGCCCACACCTTCGGCCAGCGCCACTGTGGCGTCATTGCCGGACTGCACCACCATACCCTTGATCAGGTCTTCCACCGGCACCTGCATCTTGGGGTCGATGAACATACGCGAACCGGGCATCTTCCAGGCGCGCACGCTCACGGGCAGGGTTTGCTCCAGCGTCAGCTTTTTCGAGCGCAGCGCGTCGAACACCAGGTACGAGGTCATGAGTTTGGTCAGCGACGCCTGCTCCACCGGCACGTCGATGTCCTTGGCCGCCAGGATCTGGTTGGCAGTCACATCCACCAGCATGTAGGTGCGTGCGGCGATTTCTGGGGGCTGCGGAGCCTGGGCCAGCGCCTGGAAGCTGGCGGGCAGCGCCAGGGCGGCAAACAACAATGCACGGATCGGGGACAGAAAACTTTTCATGGATTCACAAGGCTGGGGAAGAAAGAGAAAAAAGAGAGAACCGGGCACGCTGCAACACAGAGGTACAGCGGAGGACGACCCCGGTAGACAGCCTGGGACGGGCTTAGTTCACGCAAAATCCGGTCCGGATGCGGCCGGCGCGCGCAAATGGCGCACCACCAAGCTTTTCAGAAGCGGCAATTGTCCGTGAAAGAAATGCCCGCCTCCGGGAATCACTGTCACAGGAAGTGTCTGGGGCCGCGCCCAGTCCATCACCGCCGCCA
>JAGOEY010000062.1 GCA_017997515.1 Burkholderiaceae bacterium
ATGGTCGCGCCCTTCACGGGGTAGAGGATTTTTCCGTTTTCCACCCAGTAGGCTTCACTGGCGGAGAACACAAATTTGCCCGAGGTGATGTCCACCTGGCCGCCACCAAAATTGGTGGCATACAGACCGCGTTTGATGCTGGCCACAATCTCTTCAGGCTGCTTGTCGCCGCCCAGCATGTAGGTGTTGGTCATGCGTGGCATGGGGATATGGGCGTAACTTTCGCGGCGGCCATTACCCGTGGGTTTGACACCCATCAGGCGGGCATTCATGGAGTCCTGGATGTAGCCCTTCAGGATGCCGTCCTCGATCAGCACGTTGCGCTGGCTGGTGTTGCCTTCGTCGTCCACGTTGAGTGAGCCGCGCCGGTCGGCAATGGTGCCGTCGTCCAGTACGGTCACACCTTTGGCTGCCACACGTTTGCCGATCTTGCCGCTGAAGGCGCTGGAGCCCTTGCGGTTGAAGTCACCTTCCAGGCCATGGCCCACCGCTTCGTGCAGCAGGATGCCGGGCCAGCCCGAGCCCAGCACCACTGTCATTTCGCCCGCAGGTGCGGGGCGTGATTCGAGGTTGACCAACGCCGAACGCACGGCGTCGTTCACGTATTCGGCAATCAGTGCATCGTCAAAATATGCGAGGCCAAAGCGCCCGCCGCCGCCGGCCGAGCCCATCTCGCGGCGGCCGTTCTGCTCAACAATCACGGTGACCGACAAACGCACCAGCGGGCGCACATCGGCTGCCAGCGTGCCATCGGCGCGCGCCACCAGCACCACGTCGTACTCACCGGCCAGCCCCGCCATGACCTGGGCCACACGGGTGTCCTTGGCGCGGGCAAGCTGGTCAACCTTGGCCAGCAGCTTGACCTTGGCCGTGCTGTCGAGCGACGCAATCGGGTCCAGCCCGGTGTACAGGGAGCGGCTTTTAGCTATCTTTTTAGAAGCAATACGCGCACGGCCTGATTGCGCTGCAGACGAAATTGACCGCACGGTACGGGCTGCGTCGAGCAAAGACGCTTCAGAGATGTCGTCGGAGTAGGCAAACGCGGTTTTCTCGCCGCTGACGGCGCGCACGCCCACACCCTGGTCGATGCTGAACGAGCCGGTCTTCACGATGCCTTCTTCCAGGCTCCAGCCCTCGCTGCGGGTGTACTGAAAGTACAGGTCCGCATCATCGACCTTGTGTGCACGGATTTCGTTCAGGGCACGGGTCAGGTGGGATTCATCCAAACCAAAAGGCTCCAGCAACAGGCGCTGGGCAATGGCAAGGCGTTCGATGGTGGGTTCGCGGGAGATCATCGGGCCATTTTAGGCGCGGGGCCGTGCCGGTGCAGGCCAAGGGGTGCTCTGCCCCTAGGTCTGCATCAAGCGCCGCGATTTGGAGATCGACATCAGGATGCCCAGCCCCATGCCCAGCGTCACCATGGCCGTGCCGCCATAACTGATGAAAGGCAGCGGCACACCCACCACCGGCAGGATGCCGCTGACCATGCCCATGTTGACGAAGGCGTAGGTGAAAAAAATCATGGTCACCGCCCCCGCCAGCAGCCGCGAAAACAGCGTGGGCGCGTCGAGCGCAATCACCAGCCCGCGGAAGATCAGGAACAAAAAGCCGGCGATCAGCAGCAAATTGCCCACCAGCCCGAATTCTTCGGAGAACGCGGCAAAGATGAAGTCGGTGGTGCGCTCGGGGATAAATTCCAGGTGGGTCTGGGTGCCCGCCATAAAACCCTTGCCAAAAGTGCCGCCCGAACCAATGGCGATCATGCCCTGGATGATGTGGAACCCCTTGCCCAGCGGGTCGCGTGACGGGTCGAGCAGGGTGCAGATGCGCTGCTGCTGGTAGTCGTGTAACACCGCCCAGCGCACACCATCGGCACACAGCTGCGGCTCCAGCGCCACCAGCGTGACGATACCCACCCCGGCCAGCAGCACGGGCGGCAGGATCAGCTTCCAGCTCAGGCCCGCAAAAAAGATCACCGCCAGCCCCGAGGCCATCACCAGCAAAGAGGTTCCCAGGTCGGGTTGTTTCATGATCAGCCCCACGGGCACCAGCAGCAAAGCCCCGGCCACCAGAAAGTCGAGCGGGCGCAGCTGGCCCTCGCGCCGCTGGAACCACCAGGCCAGCATCAAAGGCATGGCAATTTTGAGGATTTCGCTGGGCTGGATCACCACCCCGAGGTTGATCCAGCGTTTGGCACCTTTTTTGGTGATACCAAACAGCGCCACCGCCAGCAACAAAGCCACCCCCGCCACGTACAGCGGCACGGCCAGGGTCATCAGCCGCTGGGGCGGGATCTGGGCCACCACAAACATGATGCCGCCCGCAATCAGCATGTTGCGGGCGTGGTCGATAAAACGGGTTCCGTGGTCAAACCCTGCCGAATACATGGTGACCAGGCCCGCACAGACCAGCAAAAAGACGGCAAATGCCAACAGGCCATCGAAGCCCTGCACCATGGGCAGAAGGCGTCGCGGCCAGGAAGGTTTTTCAAATACAGCAGACATGAAGGGGGCGATTATCCCGTGCGCGGGATACCCCTTCACTGCATATTTCACACGGCAGCGGGGCGCAGCGCCCTGCCGCGTGTGAAATGACGGCGATCGAACCGATCAGGCCTTGGCAGGGATACGCAGCACCTGGCCGGGGTAGATCTTGTCGGGGTGGCTCAGCATGGGGCGGTTGGCTTCAAAAATCTGGTTGTACAGATTGGCGTTGCCGTACACCTTCTTGGAGATTGCGCTCAAGGTGTCGCCACGCTCCACCGTGTGGTACGTGCTTTCGGGCTCAGGCGGGCTTTCCATGTTGTCGGCCACACCCGCCACGCTGCTGACGTTTCCGCAGCAGATCACGATTTTTTCGCGGATTTCCTGGCTGGCCACTTTGCCGGACACGGTCACGATCTGGTCGGCACCGTTGTAGCTGATGGTCAGATCATTACCGGGCAGGTTTTGGCTGTTGATGTAGTTCTTGATGGCTTCGGACGCAACCTGGTTGGCTGCGGCCAGCTTTTCGGCGTTGGTGGGCTCGGCAATCGCCGCGGCCACAGCGGGTTTGCCGCCAAACAGTTTTTCGCCAGCTTCTTTGAGGAAAGAGATCATGCCCATGGTGTGTCCTTTGGATAACAGGTTGAGTGAAACGAAAGAGTAGCCCTAAAAACCATCAGCCCTTGTAGGACATGCCCTTGATCAGCGATGCCAGCAGATCCCCACCGCCACCACCTTGTGACGACTGGCCCTGGGACATACTTTTCATCAGCGAACCCAGCAGGTCACCGCTGTTGCCCAGACCACCTTGCGGAGCCTGTCCATCGGGGGTGAGTTTGTCGATGATCATGGGCAACAAGGCGGGCAACATGGCCAGCAGCGGGCCGCTCAGGTTGCCCAGCACGTCCTGCAGCTGGTTCTCAGACACGGGTTTGTTTTCACCCTTGTCGATCCACGACGAAATGATGTCGCCGTGGCCGGCTTGGTTAAATTTGTCCACCAGCCCGCCAAGGCCATTGTTGCCACCGTCGTTGCCCAGAATGGAGGCCAGCGCGCCCGCCAGTTCAGGCGGCACACCGTCTGGCAAACCGGACTGTGGTGCACCAGCCCCCTGTGCACCACCGGGCAAACCACCACTCAGCACAGAGCCCAGAACAGAATCGAGAAGTCCCATGGTTGACCACCTTGAAGTTGAGGAGCGCAGGTTAATACAAGACCAGCAGCCCCCTGTTGAAATAACAATAGTTCACCATCATGCTGCGCCCATGTGTCAGATAAGTCGCATTTGGATGCTTGTTTTAATGTGAACAATTGCAACCAGGCACCGAAGCAGCGCAGAAAAGCGCCCGCACAGGAATAATGGCTGCTTTCCACCAACCGCCCTTGTGGCACACCACACCATGGACATCCTCTGGACCATCCTCATCGGCTTCGTTGTGGGCCTTGTCGCACGTTTTCTGAAACCCGGCAATGACGGCATGGGCATCATCTTCACCACGCTGGTGGGTATTGGTGGCTCGTTTGTGGGCACCTACGGCGCACAGGCACTGGGCATCCTGCAGCAAGGCCAGGCAGGCGGTTTTATCGCCAGCGTGATTGGTGCCGTGGTGCTGCTGGTGGTGTTGGCCCTCGTCCGCCGCGCATAACAGCCCTCCCCGTGCGGGCGCCCACCACCCACCTGCTGTACCTGCACGGCTTTCGCTCGTCGCCGCAGTCGGCCAAGGCGCAGCAGGTTGCTGCCCGGGTGCAGACACAGCACCCCGGCTGCGTGTGGTGGTGCCCGCAGTTGCCGCCCTCACCGCGCGAGGCGGCGGACATGCTCCGCGCGGGCATCGCAGACTGGCCCCGGGACAGCATGGCCGTGGTGGGCTCGTCACTCGGCGGCTTTTATGCCACCTGGGTCGCCACCCACACCGGCTGCCCCGCCGTGCTGCTGAACCCGGCCGTCAACCCGGCCCGTGACCTGCAGAAATACATCGGCGAACAAACCGCCTGGCACAACCCGCAAGACCATTTCTTCTTCCGCCCCGAGTTCATCAACGAGCTGCGAACGCTGGAATGCCCGGGCCAGCCCCACCCCGAGCAGGTGTTTGCCATCATCGCCAAAGGTGACGAAGTGCTGGACTGGCGCGAAATGGTCGGGCGGTATCCTGGCGCACAGATCCGCCTGCTGGAAGGCGGCGACCACGCCCTGAGCGACTTCGGCACAGCCCATATCGACGCCGTATTCGACTTCCTGCGGCTGGTCTGATCACAACCCCACCGTACAAGGCGCACAGGGTTTCTTCCAGCAGACACCGCGGAACTGGCTTTGCCAGGCCGCTGGTGGAGCCCCCTGCAAGGGGGTTGGCGAGAGCGAAGCGAAGCCTGGGGGTGTAACAATACAAGCCATGTATGCATTGTTTGAAGAAGCCGGTAAATTCATGGCCGGACGTATTTTGTCGGAGGCGGACGCGTCCGCGCAGGTGGAGCTTGACAGCGGAAAACGCGTCAAGGTCAAGGCCGCCCACATCCTGCTGAAGTTTGAAAAACCCGCCCCGTCGGAGCTGATCGCCCAGGCCCAGGCCGCCGCGCAGACCATCGAGCTGGAGCTGGCCTACGAGTTTGCGCCAGAGGACGAGTTTGGTTTTGCCGACCTGGCGCGTGACTATTTCTCGGACAACGCCACCCTCGTCCAGCAGGCTGGAGCGCTGTTCCGCCTGTACGAGGCACCACATTACTTCCGCCGCGCGGGTAAAGGCCGCTTCAAGAAGGCCCCGGCCGAGATCGTGCAGCAGGCGCTGCTGGCGATCGAGAAGAAAAAGCTGGTGCTGCAGCAGATCACCGACTGGGCGCAGGCCCTGGCCCGCAACGAGTGCCCGCAGCCCATCCGCGACCAGCTCTACAAAATCCTGTTCAAGCCCGACAAAAACGCGCCCGAATACAAGGCCGTGGTCGAGGCGTCACGCGCCACCCAAACCGCGCCACTCGATTTGCTGCAGCGTGCGGGTGCCATCGACTCGCCCTACCAGTTCCACTGGAAGCGCTTCCTGTTCGAGAATTTCCCCAAAGGCACCGGGTTCCCCGCACTGGAGGCCCCGGCCATCAAGGACGAGTTGCCGCTGGCCGACGTGCAGGCGTACTCCATCGACGACTCCCAAACCACGGAAATCGACGACGCCCTGTCGCTGCAAGGCCTGGGCAGCGGCACCGTGGTGCTGGGCATCCACATCGCCGCACCCGGCCTGGCGCTGCAGCCCGGCGGCCCGGTGGACAACGTGGCGCGCCACCGCCTGTCCACCGTGTACATGCCTGGCTACAAGATCACCATGCTGCCCGACGACGTGGTGCAGGCCTACACCCTGGCCGAGGGGCGCGCCTGCCCCGCGGTGTCGCTGTATGTGACGCTGGACGAAGCCACGCTGGAGATCCGCAGCACCGAAACCAAGCTGGAACAGGTGCCCATCGCCGCCAACCTGCGCCACGACCAGCTCGACGGTGTGGTCACCGCCGAATGGCTCGAAAACCCCGGTTTTGAGCATGAAAACACGCTCCAGCGCCCGGCTATAGAGCGTGAGCAGCTATCATTTTTATACCGCCTGGCCAAGGAACTGAAAGCCCGGCGCGAAGTGGTGCGCGGCAAACCCGAAACCTTCAACCGGCCGGACTACAACTTCCGCCTGGTCGGGAATGACGGCGCAGAACCCGTAGGCAACGAGCAGGTCGAGATCAGCACCCGCCAACGCGGCTCGCCGCTGGACCTGATCGTGGCCGAGGCCATGATTCTGGCCAACAGCACCTGGGGCAGCTGGCTCGGTGAGCTGGGTGTGCCCGGCATCTACCGCAGCCAGGCCAGCCTGCTGCCGGGCGTGAAGGTCCGTATGGGCACCAAGGCGCTGCCGCACGCGGGTATTGGTGTGCCGAGTTACGCGTGGAGCACCTCGCCCCTGCGCCGCTACACCGACCTGGTGAACCAATGGCAGATCATTGCCGCCACGCGCCACGGCAAAACCGCCGCGCTGGCCGCACCGTTTAAGCCCAAGGATGCCGAGCTGTTCTCGATCATCTCGGCGTTTGACGCAGCCTACAGCACCTACAACGGTTACCAGGGCGGCATGGAGCGTTTCTGGACGCTCAAGTACCTGCAGCAAAACGGCATCACCGAAATCACCGCAACCACCTTCAAGGAAGGCCCGGCGGGCAGCTTCCTGGTGCGGGCCGACACCCTGCCGCTGGTGCTGCCGGTGCTGGGTGCGCAGGGTCTGGCGCGCGGTGCGCGCGTGCGGGTGCGGCTGGGTGAGATCGACGAAATCACACTCGACATTGGTGGCACGGTGATCGAGCAGCTCGACGTGGTGGCCAACACCGCGCCCGAGCCGGAAGACGACGAAGACGACAGCGCCTCTGCCGGACCGATTGCCATCGCCGTGGACATGAACGAAGCCGAACCTGCCGGGGCGGCGGCCACCGACCCCGTTCAGGCCTGACCCGACCTTCACGCGCCATGGGCACATCCGGCACCTTCACGACTCTGCGCACCTTTGTGGGCACGCTGAGCACGCTGACTCTGGCGTTGGGTGTGTCGGCAGCGCTGCATGTGGCGCTGCTCACGGTGCGGTTTGTGGACCCCGAGGCGTTTAACCGCGTCTTCCAGGACACCCCGCTGGAGGTGATTCTGGTGAACGCCAAGTCGGACCAGGCCCCCGACAAAGCCCAGGCCATTGCCCAGTTTGCGCTGGCAGGTGGCGGCGACGCCGACAAGGGCCGGGCCACCACACCCCTGCCCTACTCCGCCATGACCAGTCTGGGTGAGTCGATGGAAGAAGAGCAGCGCAAGCTCGACGCCATGGAGCAGCAGCAAACCCAGCTGCTGTCGCAGGTGCGCGACCAGATTGCCGCCCTGCCCCTGGCCGACCCGCACCTGAGCGGGGCCACCCCCGAGCGCGAGGCGCAGGAAGAAAAACGTAAACAGCTGCTCAAGCTGCTGGCCGAGATTGAGCGGCGCATCGTGGAAGAAAACGCCCGGCCCAAAAAACGCTTTGTGAGCCCCGCCACACGTGAAGCGGTGTACGCCATCTACTACGACAACCTGCGCCGCCGCGTCGAAGACGAAGGCACGGCCAACTTCCCTGAGGCGGCGGGGCAGAAGATCTACGGCGAGCTGACGATGATCGTCACCATCAACCACGACGGCCAGCTGCTGTCCACCGAAATCCGTGAAAGCTCGGGCAACCGCACACTCGACCGCCGCGCCGAAGCCATCGTGCGCAGCGCTGCACCATTTGGCCGCTTTAATAACGAAATGCGCAAAAAGGCCGACCAGATCGCCGTGGTGTCACGCTTCAAATTCAACCGCGACGAAACCCTGCGCACCAAGCTACAACAATGAACACCCCCAGGCTTCGCGGACTTCGTTCCGCTGCTCCTTCCCCCTTGCCGGGGGCGACACCAACGGCCCGGCAGAGCCGGTTCCGTGGTGCCTGCTGGAAGGGTGCTTGGCGCGTTGCGCCTTGCACTGGATAGATGGACGCTGCTGGTGCACATGCAGATAACCAGATAACGATGACAAACCTAGCTTCTCCCGACTACTACTGCGTCATGGGCAACCCGGTGGCGCACAGCCGCTCCCCCTGGATCCACGCCCGGTTTGCCGCGCTTACCGGGCAGGTGCTGCGCTACGACCGGCGGCTGATTGCGCTGGACGGTTTTGCGCAAGGGCTGCGTGACTTTCTGGCCGAGGGCGGGCGCGGCTGCAACATCACCGTGCCGTTCAAATTTGCGGCGGCCGACGTGGCCCAGCATTTCAGCCCCCGCGCCCAGCTGGCGCAGGCGGCCAACACCCTCACCGTGCGCGACGACGGCATTTACGCCGACAACACCGACGGTGCCGGGCTGGTGGCCGACATCGAACGCAACGCCGGTGTGCGGCTGGCGGGGCGCGACGTGCTGCTGATCGGCGCGGGCGGCGCTGCGGCAGGGGTGCTGGGGCCACTGCTGGCCGCCGGGCCGGCACGGCTCACCGTGGTCAACCGCACCCATGCCCGCGCCGTGGAACTGGTGCAACGGCATGCGGCGCTGGCAGCGCTACAAAATTCAGAGCTGACTGCGCCCGACATACGGGCGCTGGAAGGCAATTTTGATGTGATTATCAACGCCTCGGCCAGCAGCCTGGGCGGCGGCGCTGTGCCGGTGCC
>JAGOEY010000304.1 GCA_017997515.1 Burkholderiaceae bacterium
GCCTCCAGCAGATCGGCCTGGCTGATGCCGCAGACCTGCGCCACCTTCTCGGGCGTGTAGTCGCGCACCGTGGCCTTCAACGCATCAAAGCCGCTGGTATGGGCGGCGATGTAACCGGGCTGTGTCCAGCCCTCCCACAGCATCAGGTGCAGCATGCCGTGGAACAGCATCACGTCGGTGCCGGGCTGGATGGCCAGGTGTATGTCGGCGATCTCGCAGGTGTCGGTGCGGCGCGGGTCGGCCACGATGATTTTCATCGCCGGGTTGGCGCGTTTGGCGTCCTCGATGCGGCGGAACAGGATGGGGTGCGCCCAGGCGGTGTTGCTGCCCACGATGAACAGGCACTGTGCGTCCTTGAAGTCGTCGTAACACGCGGGCGGTGCGTCGGCACCCAGCGTTTTTTTGTAGCCCGCCACCGCGCTGCTCATACACAGGCGCGAGTTGGTGTCGATGTTGTTGGTGCCGATCAGCCCCTTGGCGAGTTTGTTGAAGACGTAGTAGTCCTCGGTCAGCAGCTGGCCCGACACATAAAAACCCACCGCGTCGGGGCCGTGGTCGCGAATCACCTGCGCAAACCGGGTGGCAGCGGTGTCCAGCGCCGTGTCCCAGCCGATGGCCTGCGGCGCAGCACCACGCTGGGCACGCTGCATCGGTTGCAGCAAGCGGGTTTGCAGCGTGACGGCGGCGCTGGCTGTGAGGTGCAGTGTGGAGCCCTTGGTGCACAGGCGGCCAAAGTTGGCCGGGTGGTCGGGGTCTCCGCGCACACCGGTGATCTGGTTGCCGGTGGATTCGATCACCACACCACAGCCCACACCACAGTAGGGGCAGGTGGACTTGGTTTCTTGCATGGGTGTGGCCTTGTTCACGCTGCTGCTGCCGGGTTACTGCCGTTGCTGTCAACGGAACTGTCGATGGCGTTGTCGATGGCGGACTGGCCGAACATCAGCGCCTCGCGGATGTCGCTGACGCTGCGGCCTTCACGCAGCAGCTCGAAGTACCAGCTGCCATCCAGTGTGTCGCCGTACAGGCAAGCGCCAATGAGTTTGTCGTTCTTCAGCACCAGCTTTTTGTAGACGCCGCCCAAGGGGTCACTCATCACAATTTCTTCGGTGCCCTCACCGCCGGTGAAGTCCCCCGCGCTGAACAGATCGATGCCGGTGACCTTGAGTTTGGTTGAGGTGAGTGAGCCTTTGTAACGCCCGCTGCCGAGCTGCGCCAGGTGGTTGGCTGCGACCTTGGCCTGCTCGAACAAGGGGGCCACCAGGCCGTAGGCAATACCCCGGTGTGCGGCGCATTCTCCAACCGAGTAGATACGGGCGTCGGTCACCGTCTGCAGCGTGTCGTTCACCACAATGCCCCGGTTGCAGTGCAGCCGCATCGACTCGGCCAGCGCCGTGTTGGGGCGGATACCCACCGCCATCACCACCAGGTCGGCGGGCTGCTCGGTGCCGTCCTTGAACCGGATGGCCTTGACGCGGCCGCTCTTGCCGTCGGCGCTGTCACCCACCAGTTCCTGGGTGTGGGCCCCCAGGCGGAACGACAGGCCGCGTGCCTCCAGCGACTGGCGCAGCAGGCCGCCAGCCACATCGTCGAGCTGGCGGTCCATCAGCCAGGCGTTCACGTGCACCACCGTCACCTGCATGCCGCGCAGCATCAGGCCGTTGGCGGCCTCCAGGCCCAGCAGGCCGCCGCCAATCACCACCGCGTGTTGGTGTGTCTTGGCGGTTTCGATCATGGTCTGGGTGTCGGCAATGTCGCGGTAGGCGATCACACCTTCCAGGTCATTGCCCGGCACCGGCAGCATGAAGGGTTTGGAGCCGGTGCACAGCAGCAGGCGGTCGTATGCGGCCTCGGTCACGCTGCCGTCGGCGGCGACTGCGCGCACCACGCGTTTCACGCGGTCCACCTCGGTCACGGTGGTGCCTGCGTGCAGGGTGATGTGGTTGTTGGTGTACCAGTCCCAGGAGTTGAGGATGATCTCGTCCACCGTCTGCTCACCCGCCAGCACCGGCGACAGCATGATGCGGTTGTAGTTGGGGTGGGGCTCTGCGCCAAACACGGTGATGTCGTACAGGTCGGGCGCAATCTTCAGCAGCTCTTCCAGCGTGCGCACCCCGGCCATGCCGTTGCCAACCATCACCAGTTTTGACTTTTTCATGGGGAAGCTCCGTCCGTCGATGCGCAAAACAAAAAAGGCGTCCACGCTGTTCATGCAGACCGGGCCGGGGGGCCGGGATATACATCAGAGCGTGGACGCCGTTGTCCGTGTGCCCACCTGCCTGGCGCGCCATTGCGCCCGGTGGGTGGGGGTGACCTGGAGAGGTCTGTGCCTACCAGCAAGCAATACATGTACCAGCTTGTGGAAGCCGCTGTTTTTATGAATGAAAAGTGGCTTTTGCGCACTGTGGACGTGCGCAAGCAGCTATCTATTTGATAGTTTTTGAAGTGCTTGCCAGTGCCAGGCGGGTGGGCGCAATGGCTGAAAAATGCTGTGCTGCACCATTTCCGGGTGGAAGGGCTGTGTGGGATGGTGCAGCCCGTTTCGCACCAATAACGGTAACGCAGGGCATAAATCATGCTTACCCTTGGTGCGTAATCCTAGAAACCACAGTTGATCGCTTGAGCCCCTTTGGAGAACCGCGTGTGCGCTGAAATTTACTGCTTCGATCATGTTCACCGCTTGTTTGAGAGCGCTAT
>JAGOEY010000305.1 GCA_017997515.1 Burkholderiaceae bacterium
GGCACAATTTATGCACAAACAGCCACCTCGGGCAGTGTGCGCCCGGGTGAGCCCGTCACGCTGAATTTCACCAACGCCGAGATCGACGCCGTGGCCCGCACCATGGCCACCATCACCGGGCGCAATGTGGTGGTGGACCCGCGCGTCAAGGGCACGATGAGCCTGTTGAGTGAACGGGCGGTGTCGCCCCGGGCCGCGTTTGACCAGTTCCTCGCCGCGCTGCGCCTGCAGGGTTTCACGGTGGTGGAAAGCGCCGGGCTTTACAAGGTGGTGCCCGAGGCCGACGCCAAGCTGCAGGGCGGTGCGGTCAGTATGTCGAGCAGCGACACGGCGACTGCAGGTGGTGCCAGTGGCAGCCGCATCGTGACGCAGATCTTCCGCCTCAACTACGAGTCGGCCAGCAACCTGGTGCCGGTGCTGCGCCCGCTGATCAGCCCCAACAACACCATCAACGTCAACCCCGGCAACAACTCGCTGGTCATCACCGACTACGCCGACAACCTGCAGCGTATGGCGCGCATCATTGCCGCGCTGGACGTGTCGAACGCCACCGATGTCGAGGTGATTCCGCTGCAACATGCGATTGCGTCCGACCTGGCACCGCTGGTGGCCAAACTGATCGAGTCGGGCAGCGCAGGCCCTGGTACTGCGGCACAAGGCCAGGCCGACAACTCGTTCAAAACCACACTGATGGCCGAGCCGCGCTCCAATGCACTGGTGCTGCGCGCCGCCAACCCGGCCCGCGTGGCGCTGGTGCGCGCGCTGGTGGCCAAGCTCGACCAGCCCACCGCGCTGGGCAGCAACGGCAATGCGGGCAACATCTATGTGGTGTACCTGAAGAATGCCGATGCAGCCAAACTGGCCGTGACACTGCGGGCCGCCATGGCCGCCAACACCCCCAGTGGTGCCGCCAGCAGCGGCGGTGGCAGCACGGGCACCACAACCACCACGGCGTCCACCAACACAGGCGGCGGGTTGAGCGGCAGCAACAGCAACTCCAGCAGCACGGGCAGCGGCATGTCCGGCGGGCCGTCCGGCAGCCTGGGCGGCGGCTCCAGCCAGCCGTCCACCGGCGGCCAGATCCAGGCCGACCCGGCCACCAATTCACTCATCATCACCGCGTCCGAGCCGCAGTACCGCCAGCTGCGCGCCGTGATCGACAAACTCGACGGCCGCCGCGCCCAGGTGCTGGTGGAAAGCCTGATCGCCGAAGTCAACGTGGACAAGGCCGCGCAGTTTGGCGTGCAGTGGCAAAGCCTGCTGGGCCAGAACGGCAGCCTGATCGGGCTGGCGGGCAGCAACTTCACCGTCGGTGGTGTGAACCTGTTCACACTGGCCGCGGGTTTGTCCGGCGGTGTGACGTCCACATCCACCCTGCCCTCGGCAGGATTTAACCTCGGCCTGGCCGCCAAACACAACGGCGAATATGTGCTGGGCGCACTGGCCAACCTGCTGCAGAGCAGCGGCGACGGCAACGTGTTGTCCACCCCGAACCTGCTGACCCTGGACAACGAAGAGGCCAAGATCCTGATCGGCGAAAACGTGCCTTTCGTCACCGGCTCGTACTCCAACTCCAACAACGCTGGCACCGTGAACCCGTTCACCACGGTGGAGCGCAAGGACGTGGGCCTGATGCTGCGGGTCAAGCCGCAGATCAACGAAAACGGCACGGTGAAGATGGTGATTTACCAGGAAACATCGGCCGTCAAGGAAGACACCGCCAAGGCCAGCAACGGCCCCACCACCACCAAACGCACCATCGAATCCACCATCTTGGTGGAAGACGGCTCCATCATCGTGCTGGGCGGCCTGCTGGAAGACCGTTTCACCGGCAACCAACAAAAGGTGCCCTACCTCGGTGACATTCCCGGTGTGGGAGTCCTGTTCCGCAGCGACACCCGCGTGCGCAAGAAGACCAACCTGATGGTGTTCCTGCGCCCGGTGGTGGTGCGCGACGCCAATGCCAGCACCCAGCTGTCGATGGACCGCTACGACCTGATGCGTGGTGTGCAGAAAGACACCCAGCCGGTGCAAAGCAGCACCGTGCCAATCAACGAAGCGCCGATCCTGCCCGTGCTGCCGAATGTGCTGAACCCAGCCATGCCTTTAGGCCTGGCCGAGCCACCACCGGTCAAAGGTCCAGCCCCCGTGACGGCACGACCGCCGCAGACCACACAAGTGCCCCTTGGCGACCCATCGGGTGCCGTGTGGCGCTGAGTTTTGGGATGTGTGACGCCTGATGCGATACCCCCTTCCCTACGCCTTTGCCCGCACCCACCAGCTGCTGCTGGAGGAAGACGGTGACCCCGGTGCGCCGATCCTGACCCTCTGGCACGGTGCCACACCCGATGCCAGCGCCTGCAGCGAGGTGATGCGCCGCCACCCGGTCACCGCCCTGCAGGCCACCGACGCCAACACCCTGGCCCAGCGCATCAGCGCCGCCTATGCGCAGGGTGAATCCAGCGCCGCCGCTGTGGTGAGTGAGGTGCAGGGCGACGCCGACCTGGCGCGCATGATGCAAGACCTGCCTGCGGTGGAAGACTTGCTCGAATCCGCAGGCGACGCGCCCATCATCCGGATGCTCAACGCACTGCTGACGCAGGCCGCACGCGACGGCGCAAGTGACATCCACATCGAGCCCTACGAGCGCCATTCGAGTGTGCGCTTCCGGGTGGACGGCAC